>JARGFK010000024.1 GCA_029211065.1 Desulfobacterales bacterium | reverse complement strand
CCGGTTGTGATGGTAACTGCGCTTGATGATAGAGAGTCGAAAATTCAGGCGATAGAGGCCGGAGCCGATGATTTTATTACCAAACCGCCCCAAAAAGAGGAACTTCTATCGCGGACAAATTCCCTGATAAAGGTTAAGAAACTGAACAATAACCTGGCCAGCATTGAAAACGTTCTCTTTTCGTTAGCAAACGCGGTAGAAGCAAAAGATACGAATACTTTGGGTCATATTGAGCGGGTGTCAAATATGGCAATGACAATCGGCAGAAGAATGAAGCTATCGGACAAAGAGATTGAAGCATTAAAAATCGGTGGTGCATTGCATGATGTTGGAAAGATCGGCATACCGCATGATATTTTAAATAAATCGGATAAAATAGAGCCTGACGAATGGGAAATTATGAAAACGCATATCGCCATCGGCTATAAGATCTGTCAGCTGTTGCAGAATAATTTCGGTCCTGCACTGGATGTGATCTGTTATCATCATGAAAAACTTGACGGCAGCGGTTACCCTTATGGGATGATGGGTGAGGATATCCCCATGGTGGCACGGATTATGGCGGTTGTGGACATCTATGACGCCTTGATTAGTAACCGGCCATACCGCAAAGGAATGTCGAGGGAAGAAGCACTTAAAATCATATATGAAGAAGCTGATAAAAATAAACTGGATAAAGACATTGTACGGTGTTTAGCAGAACTTATATATGAATAAAAATTATATTTGAAGATAAAAAAAACAAAAGCGATCTAACACCGATTTATTAAATAATCAAACAGTCGAATTCGAGGTTTTGAAACAAACAAGTTGCACGCAGATAAGGCAATACACTGAACGACGCTTACTACGAGCGCATCGAAATTGCGACAGGCGTTATTTCGAAGATAGTAACAAACGGCTTGTCTGATACGATCATGACTTTCATACTCAATATGCTTTACTCTTGGAAGTAAAAGGAAAATTTACGATGAAAGATAAAAAAATTCTGGTTATCGAAGATAATAAATTGAATTTGAAGCTGGTGAGAAGCCTTCTGCAGATTGGTAACTACAACATTATTGAGGCCGTCGATGCTGAAACCGGTATCCGGCTTGCCCGTGAAAAAAAACCGGATCTAATTTTGATGGACATTCAGCTGCCGGGAATTGACGGGTTAACTGCAACCCGACTGATACAGAAAGATCAAGAATTAAAAGATATACCGATTATTGCTCTCACATCCTATTCAATGGAGGGCGATGAACAAAAAGCCGCTGAGGCCGGATGCCATGGTTATATTACCAAACCCATTGATACCCGGGCATTCCTGAATCAACTGGAGGAATGGTTCACATGAAAATAAAGAGGAAAGTCAATTCGGTAATAATCAAAAAGGGATAACCGTTGGAACGGCTCGATAAAGATTCATAGACCTCAGGGCGGACTTGACATTTTTACGAAATGGGGATTGCCCGATGGTTCTGGTTTCAAAGTCAAATTCCGTTCAGGGCTTAAGCAAGCTCAAACCGGAATTACAAAACAGAATTTGCTCCCTTTGTTTTTCCCTTCACTTTCAACCCAAATTATACCCCCATGACGCTTTACTAAGTTTTTGGTCAGAGCAAGCCCTAAGCCCGTTCCGTGACTCCCGTGCAGCAACGGACCATCAACTTGTTCAAAGTAATTAAAAATGCGTTCCTGATCTTCTGGCGCTACTCCGATCCCGGTATCCGAGACCGATATTTCCACGCATGTCATACGATCTTTGTCGCCCGTGTCGCCTCTTTTCTCTATGACAATCTTTAAATCCTTCGCATCATCTTTCCTTTGGCCTGGGCGAACAGTACGTTCGATCGTTTTGGCCGTTAAGTTGACCTTTCCACCATCAGGTGTAAATTTAATCGCATTGGATAACAGGTTGTATAGGATTTGCTTTAGTTTGCGATCATCGGCATATATGGTCTCAGGAGCTTCTTTAATGTCTAACAGAAGTTCGATACCATGTTTCAAACGCATTTCCTGTACGACCAAAAAACTGTTCTCCAAAAGCTCCTTCAGTTTGATCGTTTTAGGTTCAAGCTTCATTTTCCCGGCGTCCAATTTAGAAAGATCCAGGATATCATTAACCAGCGACAGCAGGTGTTTGCTGCTTTCAAGGATATCGCAAAGATATTCATGCTGGGTCTCATTTATGTCCCCGAATTTCCTGTCCGCGAGCATCTCCGTAAAACCGATAATATGGTTTAAAGGAGTACGGATTTCATGGCTCATGTTGGCCAAAAAATTGCTTTTGGATGAATTTGCTTTCTCGGCTTCTTCCTTGGCCATTGTCAGTTTTTCTTCTATGCGCTTGGTTGCCGTCACATCTTTTATAATGATACCTGTAAAACCGAATTCCTTAAAGGGTAGAAACTCCGATGTCACGAGATGTTCACTCAGGCTCAAAGGAGCATCTTCAGATATTTTCTGTGTTCTATTGCTTTTTCGTTTCAATAGGTTGTCGACGCGATTGCGATCATTGCCCAAAAATAAATCAATAAAACTTGATCCGAAAAGCTTATGATCGGGTAAATTGAGTAAGGAAAAAACGGATGGATTGGCATAAACAATTCTTCCATCGGCATTAATTTCGATAACGCCTTCAGACATATTTTCCACGATATTTTCAAAATGTCTTTTGGAAATCAGCAATTCCTCTATGACACCTCTTGGGTAAAGCATATCGGCGCCGATCATTTCTTCCGTTAAGATTTGTTTTGCTGAAATATCAAGTTGATGGATTACCTTGAGGATGTGTTTAGCCGTTTCGTCAAACGGTCCTTTGGCAATACAGGCGTTAACTCCCCAGCGGCCGAAGTCTATCCGCTCTTCGGAAGCAATTCCGGAAAGTATAATAATTTTGGCATGATCAAGATTTTTGATATTGCGAATGATCCTGCAGAAACTCCTACCGTCGATATTCGGCATTATTAAATCAACGAATATGATGTCTGGTGTATAGGTCTTCAAAAGATCCAATGCCTGAAGACCATCTTCAGCCATTGCGACCTGGTGCCCCTCTTTTTCGAGCATTCTTTTCATAAGTTTCAGAAAATTTCTATCGTTATCCACCACCATTATGTTTTTCATGTTGTCATCCTAATGAATAAAAATGAATCGGTTCAAGAGATTATAAGGGTTTGCTATCAAGAATAAGTGTGACAGGACCGTCATTGATCAGAGAAACCGCCATCATCGCGCGAAAGCGGCCGGTTTGAACGCCTACCCCTTTCTGGCGGACCTTATCGACAAAGTATGCGTATAACCTATCGGCGACTTCAGGTTCGGCGGCATCTATAAATGAGGGTCGTCTTCCTCTGCGGCAATCCCCCAGCAAGGTAAATTGAGAAACAACCAGCAACTCTGCGCCAATTTCATAAAGGGATCGGTTCATCTTGCTATTTTCGTCTTCAAAAATTCTTAAGTTTATAATTTTATCGGCAAGATAATCAGCGTCGGAGGTCTCGTCTCCTTTTGCAATTCCGAGTAAAACCAGGAGGCCATGGCCGATTTTTGCAATCACTTCATTTTCTACGATAACACTGCTTTCACAGACGCGCTGAACGACGGCTCTCATTATTGTCCCCTTTTGGGCAGAACGCTTTGTGTTTTAAATTAATTTTTTGAAGTTTTATCTAAAAGATCAGAAAATGGATTATGAAATGGCACCTTCTTTTGTTGTTTTGTGTTGCCCTTGTCAAGTTGGCCCGAACGGTGGTGTTGCGGCCGGCTTTGATTTTTGGAAACATCTTTCATGGATAGCGATATCCTGTTCCGTTTCAGGTCCACAGCCAAAACTGTTACCCGTACTTTCTGGTGAACCTTAACAATCTTCATGGGATCTTTAACAAATTGATTCGAGAGTTCACTGATGTGAACGAGACCATCTTGATGGACGCCAATATCGACAAACGCCCCAAAAGCAGTGACATTTGTAATGATGCCGGGAAGTTTCATGCCGGGTTGAAGGTCTTCAATTTTTTCAACGCCGCTTTCAAAGGCAAACGCTTCGAACCGGCTTCGCGGGTCACGCCCCGGTCTTGCCAGTTCGAGCATAATATCCTCTAATGTCGGCATTCCCACCGTGTCGGTAACGTATCTGCTAAGATCAATTTTGTCTTTAAGTGTGGACGCTTTCATCAAATCCGGGATTGAACAGTTGAGATCTTTTGCTATGGTTTCGACGATGCTGTAGCTTTCGGGATGAACGGCACTGGCGTCTAGCGGGTTTGACCCATCGGTAATCCTCAAGAATCCTGCTGACTGCTCGAATGCCTTGGGTCCAAGACGCGGCACCGGCTTCAAATCTTCCCTGGAGCGGAAGGGACCCTTCTCGTTTCTGAAAGAAACGATATTCCTGGCCAGTTGAGGTCCTAATCCGGATATATAGGTTAAGAGTTCGACGCTGGCCCGGTTTACATCCACTCCAACGGCATTGACGCAACTGATGACGATGTCATCCAGTGCCTTTTTTAATGCGGTCTGGTCAACATCGTGCTGATACTGTCCGACACCAATGGCTTTGGGGTCAATTTTTACAAGCTCTGAAAGGGGATCCATCAACCGCCTGCCGATTGAAACGGAGCCGCGAACCGTAAGGTCAAGGTCGGGAAATTCCTTGCGGGCCACATCTGATGCCGAGTAAATTGAGGCGCCGCTTTCATTAACCAACACAACCTGAAGATTAGAAGGCAAATTCAGGCGCTTAAGAAATGCCTCTGTTTCCCTGCCGGCCGTTCCATTACCCACGGCAATGGCTTCAATTTCATACTGTCGGCAAAGATCATGAATCGTCCGGGCCGTTGCGGTTGCTTTTGCGGGAAGGTGCGGACAGATCGTATCATGGTGCAGCAGTTTGCCCTGACAGTCCAGGCAGACAATTTTACACCCCGTTCTAAATCCGGGATCAATCGCCAATACCGGTTTGGATCCCAATGGAGGGGCCAGCAGGAGTTGGCGAAGGTTTTGGGCAAAAATCCGGATGGCTTCATCATCGGCTTTTTCCTTGGTGGCCAGGCGAATTTCGGTTTCAATGGACCGTGACAGCAAGCGCTTATAGCTGTCGTGGACCGCCAGTCGGACCTGCTCGGAATCCTCCCCGGCTCCTTTGACAAAAAGGTCTTCAAGAATTATCAGCGCTTCTTTTTCGTCGGGAGCAATGCTGATATTTAAGATATCTTCCCGTTCACCCCTGCGCATTGCCAGAAGCCTGTGGGAGGGAACCGCGTTTACAGGCTCTTTCCAATCGTAGTAGTCTTTAAATTTAGTGTCATCAGCCTCTTTTTTTTGTACAACCCGGCTGATGATGGAGCCTTTTGTCAGAAAAAGATGGCGCAGGCGGGATCGGGCATCCCGGTCTTCACTGATTTTTTCAGCCAGAATATCACGGGCGCCGCCCAAGGCCGCTTCGATCGATGTCACTTCTTTTTCGGCAGAGAGAAAGGACACTGCCTGGTCAAATGGGTTTAACCCATTTTGACTAAAAATCATCATTGCCAAAGGTTCCAAGCCTTTTTCCTTTGCAATGGTTGCCCGTGTTCTGCGTTTGGGACGATAAGGGAGGTAAATGTCTTCGACTTCAGAAAGGGTTTGGGCTGCGAGGACACTATCATTTAATACATCCGTCAGATGGCCGTGTTCCCCAAGGGATTTTAAAATGGCATCTTTGCGGTTATTGAGTTCTTCGAGTTGGACCAATCTGTCCCTGATGGCAATGATGGCGACTTCATCTAAACTTCGGGTGGCTTCCTTGCGGTAGCGGGCAATAAAGGGAATGGTGGCGCCCTGTTCAAGAAGTGCTGCAACCGCTTGGATCTGGGATTCTTTTAAATTTAACTCATTTGATACCAACGATACATAACTTGCATTCATTTTAGACCAAACACCTCTTTTTTAACTGGTCGCAAGGTGCAAAGGCCGGGATGCGGGATCCGTATTTTATGCCCCTGATCCCTAACCCCCGATCCCTGTCCTTAAGATATTTCAATTTTCGATTTGGGTAGAAATTCAACGGGGTGGTAAGATAATTTAGCCTTGCGCAAACCTTCATCACCGAGGTCCTGTTCCCGATTCACAACCTTGAAGGTTTGAGCTGAATGGGACAAGAACATTTGGTTGATGGCCTGATACACCCCCTTAAATTCTGAACTTGCCTTTTCAAAGTGGATCAACAACATATCTTTTGTCAGCGGTTCCGCCACGGTATAGGCTACCATTTTTTGGTTTACCGTCAAGACGCCGCCGGTCAGCCCGGAAAATCGGTCCCAGTTTTTTAGAACGCGTTCAATCAAACGATTTTCAGCCGACAAATTTTCGGAGGACTCACAGTCCCGCCAGGAGCACCAGTCCGTCTGCATTGCCAGGGCCAATTCGACGGTATCCGGTCCCAACGTGCGGTAGGTGAAGTCGTAATTTTTTTGAAACTGATAAAGCAAATTTTTCTTTTTATGAAAGCGGTTTCCCCGCAGATTGACAAGGTCTGATACCCCATAGAGGTAGTCCCATTGAGCTCTGGTCGATTCTATCTGCAGACGGTCAGCCAGACCGGTCTTCCAGATATGAACCATTTCGTCTGGAATGCGGATAAAAGTGCCGGATGTGATGGCAAGCCTTGTGAATCGTTCAGGCCAATTAATTTCCTGCCAGGCGCCTATCGGCGCCCAGTAGCAAACCTCGGGCTTGGTTTGTTTCAACCAAACCAGATCGTTCTCCCAGGCCCAGCACAGGCCATATTCTTCTGCCCACCCCCAAAGGTTTATAAAACTGTAGTCAGACGTTTTTTGCGGGCAGCGGGAAAAAAATCCATGTATTCGCGCTGTTTTTCAATTGTTATCGGTCTAAAAATCAGCTTCATCTCAAAAATATTTCATTTCCGGGCTTTATATTAACGGTTGTGTAAATCAATTGCGGCTTTTTCAGAAGCATTACGTCACCAGGACGATCCTTAGATCCATGACATTGGTGTTGGTGGGGCCGGTTTTAACCAAATCATTCATTGCTTCGAAAAAATGGTAGGAGTCATTATTGGAAAGGTACTTGATCGGGTCTAAACTCAATTCTTTTGCCCTGCCCAGGGTAAAGGAGTCTGCGGTCGCGCCGGCAGCGTCAGTAGGGCCGTCATTGCCGTCGGTTCCAGCACTAAGGACTACAATATGATCATGGCCGGCAATATCCATAGCCGCCGCCAGAACGAATTCCTGGTTTCTTCCACCAAGACCATTTCCCTGTATGGTAACGGTTGTCTCGCCGCCGGAGAGGATGCAGGCCGGTTTAGCGATGGGGTTGCCGGTTTTTAAAATTTCTCTAGCCAACGTGCCGTGCAATTGGGCAATATCGCGTGTTTCTCCTTGAATCATGGATGAAAGGATGAGGGTTTTGTAACCCAAGGCTTCGGCTTTTTGTTTAGCGGCAGTGATGGATTCAAAGTTGCTTCCGATAATTAGGTTTTGTGTGTTTTGAAAAGCCGGGTTGCCGTTTTTCGGTGTTTCCGGAATTTGCCCGGATAATCCGGCTTTAATTCGGCTGACAACAGCTGATGGTAATTTTTTTTCAATGTTGTATTTGTTGATAATATTCATACAGTCCAGAAATGTACTGGAATCCGGTACGGTCGGGCCTGATGCAATCACATCTAAATCATCTCCCACCACATCCGAGAGCATCAGGGACACAATCCTGGCAGGGTATGCTGCCGCCGCCAGTTGGCCGCCTTTAACACAAGACAAATGTTTTCGGATGGCATTGATCTCATGGATGGTGGCACCACAGGCCAGCAACACATTGGTTGTATCCTGCTTATCCTTAAGGGTCAGCCCTTCCGATGAAAGCGGCAGCAAGGCAGACCCGCCGCCGGAAATCAGGCATATCACAAGGTCCTGTTTCTCAGCTGTTTTTACAAGATTTAAAATGTCTTGGGCGCCATTGCTTCCTTGTTCATCCGGGACCGGGTGGCCGGCTTCAATCAGTTTGATTCTGTTCAACCGGGCGGTATGCCCATATTTAACATTAACCGAACCGCTGGTGATTCTGTCTCCAAGAATTTCTTCTACTGCTGCCGCCATGGGGGCAGAGGCTTTGCCGGCACCGACAACGAACACACGGTTTATTTTTGCAAGATCATACGCCCGGTCGGCAAACATGAGGCGGGTCCCATCGCTTCTGCAGAAACGTTTAACGGCAGTGGCCGGTTCTACAGCCTTCAAACCCTGATAAAAAATTTGGGCGCCATCTTTTCGCATTTTTTCGATCTGTTTTGTAAGAACTGTCATGGTATTAATTTTTTCCCTTTCCCAAAAAGAGGTTGTGATAAACCCGATAGAACTGATTTTGCTAAATCCTATAACATAAGTTTCGTTGGGATCAACCATTTTCAATCTATAAATTTATTTTACAGCAAAAATGGTCCGGCTGCTGTTTGCATGAATCGGAAACGTAATTATAGTATACCGAAGACAGTTAAAAATTGAGGTGTTTTATGACCAACTTGAAGCTCAGCATATCCCATGCAGCACGAAAATTTTGTGTGGATAACGGAATAGATGATGTAACTTTTAACTAATATTATCTTCTTTGGAGAACGGCCTTGTGTTCATGGGCAAGCTTCAGGTAATTTTTTACCGGTCTGTCGAGTGCGTCGTCGTCGGTTTCCGTTAATATTTTTTTAAAAGATGCGGGGGTTCCCGCCACTAGATTGTTCGGACCGACTATTTGCCCCTCTTTGACCACGGATCCGGCTGCCACAATGGACCCGGTTTTTATCAGCGCCGAACTCAATACAACCGCACCGATACCGAATTTTTGTTGTGCCTTATGCCCCTTTCAAATTGGGATGTCAAACAAAAAACGTTTGAATGATTGACAAGAATGGCAAATAAACATAAAAATAATTTAAAAACCTCATCTGGGGCTTGGTGGCTGCGTTGTCCCGAGTTTTAGCGGGACGCCTTTCTCCCAGACTTGATCTGAGGTTTTAGATTGGCTCCTAATCCGACGATACTTGGGGGAAGAAATGAAACTAAATTGCCCGGAATCGCTCAAAGGGCAACTTCTGATAGCCATGCCGGGAATGAACGATCCTAACTTCTTGCTGACCGTCACGTTTATTTGCGAACATACCCAAGCTGGCGCCGTAGGCATTGTTGTAAACCGGGTTCACCCCTCTCTTACCGGAAAAGAAATTTTTGGAGAATTAAACATCGGTTGCAGTCCAGAAGTTTCTTCCCGCCAGATTCATATCGGCGGGCCTGTTCATGTTGGCGAGATTTTTGTATTGCACGGGCCGCCGTTTAACTGGCAAGGGTGCCTTGTGGTTTCCCCTTTTTTGGCCATAAGCAATACCATCGACATTCTGAACGCACTGGCAGCAGGTGCAGGACCCAAATCTTTTTTGATTTCTTTGGGATGTGCCGGCTGGGGGCCCGGGCAGTTGGAGTATGAGATAAAAGCAAATGCCTGGTTGACGGGGGCGGTTTCGGATGAAATCATATTTGACATACCTATTGAAAACCGCTGGGAGGTCGCAGTCCGAAAGATGGGGATTGATCCAAATTCACTTTCCCAAACCGCGGGTCATGCCTGAATAATAATAAAACAATTTATTTAAATTAAAGTGAAAATAAAAGGATTAGTCCGGCTTGATAGAGAGGGGGGCACTGGGGGATTTTAACGAAACTATTTTTTGGATTTGGGCTTTGGTTTCTTTTTTTTTAAGCAGGCTTTATCTTTTCTTGAAAATGCACATAGCTTGGGATTGTAATATTCCTTGCAGTTTAAGGGATTGTATAACGGACATTCAGGATGTTTTTCAGACATAAATCATTTTTCCCCTTATATAAATTGACCCGTCTTTCGCAACAGTCGGTTATTTCTATACCATAAAATCGTACATTTTACAAATTTGTGTTTTTTTCGTTTCAAGATTGACGCTGTATTTTAACGAGGTTTTCTCTCGCAAATTCAATCGAAGGATCAAGGGCTAACGCGAGTTCATAATAGCGGATGGCTTTTTCCGGATCTCCCATATCACGATAATTTGAAGCAATATTGGCGTAATCGATAGCTGAGGCAGGGTTAAGCTGTACCACTTTTTTAAAACTATCGATTGCGAGCTCATATTCTTTCAACTTAAAGTGGCAGAAACCCACCAGGTTATAAATATCAGTTCGTTCTTTGTCGATTTTTTCTCCCTCTTTGAGCACCGTCAATGCCTTGCGGTATTCACCCATATCTTTTAAACAGAGCCCCAAATAGGAATAGATACTGACAAGATCCTGCGGTATGGGGTCAAGGTCGAGCGCCTGACGATAATATGTTATGGCAGCATCCAACTTTCCCAGGGAACGGTAACATGACCCGATATAAAACTTGATATAATATTTTCGGGGAAGCAACCGTTCGATTTTTAAAAGCTCATGCAAGGCTTCCTGGGGCGGCCTGCTTTCGGCCAAAAGCTTGGCGGAGAAGAGTCCCACGCTGGTTCCCAATGCCCGCTCCCTGAAATGGGCTCCGGGGATAATGGTGTAAAAGGCCGGAATTTCAAGCAAAGAATGCATGGTATCAACGACGATTACATCCATGCCTTTTGTTTTAAGGGCGGCGATACAGTTTTGGATTTCAACTTTGATGTTATTGTTGGAAAGGTCCGGCAGGTCGTTGATATTTATTATTTTTTTTTCATGGGTGATGTATTCGGCGTCTGTGAGGGTTTTGAACTTAGGAAGTCCGCTGGCCACGTAATTTGAGCTGCTGTTAAAATCACCGGCTAACTGGGCCACTTCAGTCAAGGCACGGCTTAAAGCCTTTTGAGGGCTCGGCGTTGTGCCAGCGGTCCATACAATTTCACTTTTTTGAGGATATGTCGAGAGATCATAGGCGAGGGCCCCCACGGTGGGGATTCCCATATCCAGCGAAAAATCTGAAAGATGGAGGGTTATCCCGTTGCGGTCATATTTTTCTAACATATTGCGGATCAGGGGGTCAGTTGCAGATTTCGGATCGATGATCGGAACCTGCAAACGATTTTGGCTGATTATCGAGGATACGTGCCGTTCAACGATTTCACAAACACCCTGGCTGATTGCTTCTTCGACACAATTGCCGGCACAAGGCCCATTAAACTCATTTATCATAAAAAACCAGTCAAACGGGATTAAAACTTCTTTTCCACGGGTCAGATTGAATCCTCTTGTCCATTTCAACGGCAGATTTTCAAAAATGGATCTGGTAACCATTCGTTCATCGGAGTCATCATGCACTGACTGCGCGACCATTTCGAAAGGGATAGCGCTTTCTGCAACATTAAGGTAAGTATCAATAATAAAATTTTTCGGATTTTTACAGAAGCTGAAGAAACTGAATCTTTCTGCCAGTTCCATTACCGCACTGGCTTCCGATTGCTGCGGGGTAGCACCCTTTCCCATCTGCTTCTTTGTTCCGGTTATCGATAGGGCATCCTTACCGCAAATACTAAAAAAAATCGGGATGTCCAGACGACCGTTGTCGATCCGGATGGTCTGCTCCAAGATATCAAGATTGCATAATTTAAGCTTTTCCTTAAACCGTTTGACCGTTTCTTCGGGCGGCAGGATTTTGTCCTGATCGATTGTGTATTGTTTAAAAGCGTCTTTAAGCTCGATGTTTTTTTTCATTCACGGCCTCCAATAACCTATGAATACATATTTTCTGATATTAATGAATGGCCGTCAGCATACCACAAAATAGTATAAAATGAACAGTTTTTAAGATGTTTTTTTCAATTTTTCTGACCGGTTTAATAACATGGGCCGGCTGTTAAAGAAATAGGCATCTGCGGTTTTTTGACAAAGAAAGGATGTTTTTATTCCACCTGTTTTGGAGTTTCGTGAAATTTTATGAAAATTTAGAATTTAGAATTGACCGAAGTCTATTATTTTGATAAACAAATTAATTTATATCGTGGGGATGTAGCTCAGTTGGGAGAGCGCGGCGTTCGCAACGCCGAGGTCAGGGGTTCGATCCCCCTCATCTCCACCATTTATTTAAACCCCTTTTGCTGGTATTATCGGTACTTAGGCCCATTGATATTATATAAAATCAAAACAATAGGTTATAATAAAAATGAAACGTTCTGCCGCAGTCGAACGAAAGACAAAAGAAACTGAAATTTCCCTTGAACTGAAAATAAATGGGTCGGGAACCCATAAAATATCCACCGGAATTCCCTTTTTTGACCACATGCTCACACTCTTTGCGGTTCATGGTTTTTTTGATCTTACAGTAAAAGCCAGGGGTGATTTGGAAGTTGATTCTCATCATACGGTTGAAGACGTGGGCCTGGTTTTAGGTGAGGCGCTTGATAAGGCATTAGGGGATCGCAAAGGAATCAAACGCTACGGGCATGCATCGACACCGATGGATGACGCGCTCACCAACGTGAGTATCGATTTGTCTAAAAGACCGTATCTGGTTTGTCATGTTTTGGACACCAAGGGGACGGGTGCGGTTTTTGGCATTACCCTTGCCAGAGAATTTTTCAGGGCTTTTGCCACGCGAAGCGGTATGAACTTACATATTAATGTTGTTTATGGTGAGAATGAACACCATATCATTGAATCCATGTTCAAATCGACCGCCCGGGCACTGGATCAGGCGACCGCGATTGATGACCGCTTGAAAGATGTCCGGTCTTCAAAAGGGGTCTTGTAATTGAATTAGAAAATATCCGTTCATACCGCTTCGGCTTTTTTCCCACTTTCTGCTCAGCGGGTGTTAACGGTTGAGGTGCTTTTAAGATTCAGATGTCCCTCCAAAATAAAAATCGAATACGATCCAAAGTTCAGGTTGTTGCCATTGTTTTTGTGAGCCTTTTTTGGGGTGCCTCTTGTTATAAACATACTGAAATTGTACAGAATACAGAACGGAGGCCATCGGACATACACCGCTTACTGGTGTTGCCGTTTCAGGACGTTTCAAACATCTATGGCGAGAACGTCGGCATCAGGTGTCAATTGTGCGGCAAAGTATATACAACCGGACAAGTAGCGCCGACAGCCACTCAATTCCTGACAAAACAGCTTAAAGAAATGTTAGGCCGGCTTAACAGCTTTAGACTGATTCCGACCTCCCAAGCCCAGGGCGTTATTTCGGGTCTATTGCGGCATAGTGAAAAAGAGCTGCCTGAAATAGATCTTTTTTTGAAAACAGGTCAAGCGCTCAACGCTGATGGGGTGTTGGTGGGTTATGTTTATCAATTTAGGGACCGCGATGGTTCCGACTATTCCGTTGATCTACCGGCAGCGGTCACTTTTCACATGGATATGATACAGGTAAAGGGCGGGCAGGTTGTCTGGAGCGGACACTTCAATGAAACCCAGCGATCGTTGAGCGAGGACCTTTTTCAGTTGGGAACTTTCATCAAGCGCAAAGGACGATGGATATCTGTCGAGGATTTGGCTGTTTACGGACTTGAACAAATATTAAAAACATTGCCCCAGTCATGATTGTAATTCCTGCAGTTGATATCAAGAACGGCAAATGTGTCCGGCTTTCCCAGGGCCGCATGGATGCGGAAACGATTTTTTCCGAAGACCCTGCCGCCATGGCAGAAAAATGGGAAAATGAAGGTGCGGAATTGATTCATGTGGTCGACCTTGACGGCGCCATTGAAAAAGAGCCGCAAAACCTTGCAACCATTAAGGCTATACTGGGGAGGGTTCATGTCCCCATTCAGGTGGGCGGCGGAATACGTACCATTGACACCGTCAAGATGTTTTTGGATATCGGTGTGAGACGTGTGATCATCGGAACGGAAGCAATCAAAAATCCAGAGATGGTCTCAGAGGCATGCCGGTTGTTTCCCGGCCGAATCGTCGTCGGAATTGATGCCCGCAACGGCCTTGTTGCAATTGAAGGATGGACCCACACCACCCAAGTTAAGGCTGTGGAGTTGGCAAGACAATTTGAAGATGTGGGTGTCGCTGCAATTAATTTTACCGATATTTACCGAGACGGTATGCAGACCGGTCCGAACATACCGGAGACCCAACGCTTGGCCGAAGCCATATCAATACCGGTCGTTGCCTCCGGTGGTGTTTCAGTTATTGAGGACATTATTCACCTGCTTCCGCTCGAGTCGGTCGGGGTTACAGGCGTGATAACCGGCAAGGCGCTCTATAGCGGCACGTTGGATCTTAGAAAGGCGATTGAACTCACAAGACCGAATCGTACCGGACCCATTGGATCTCATTGATTATTTTAATAAATTAGCTTGACAAAAATTATTTATGTTATTATATTTCCACTTTTAATAAAGCAATTTGTTTAAATTTAACTTTTATGGGGTTTTTCTGCTGACGCATTATATGCTTCGATGAGCCAAAGGGAAATATTAAAAGATTCAGAAAAACTTCATCCCTTTAAAATCCTACCACGTATTTTTGTCTTCCAAGTTCCTTATTTAGGGGAGGGCGCTCTGTTTGGCAATTTTTATCCCTGAAGATAAGCTTTCAGAAATAAAAAACGCAGCTGATATCGTTGATATTATTTCGGAAGAGGTGGTTTTAAAAAAAACGGGAAGAAATTTTTTGGGTTTATGCCCGTTTCATTCCGAGAAAACCCCTTCCTTTAGCGTCAGCCCGGACAAACAAATCTTCTACTGTTTTGGATGTGCTACGGGTGGAAATGTGTTCAGCTTTTTAATGAAACAGCATGGACTTTCCTTTCCGGAAGCAGCCAAAAATCTGGCGCAGCGCTACGGTATCGAGATATCAACCCAAACCCTGTCACCTGAACAAAAAAGAAGGTTAAATGAAAGGGACGCTATTTTATCTGCCAACAGAGCGGCGACGGAATATTTCCAAAAAACCCTGAACGATCATCCCGAAGCGAAAAAGGCTCGATCCTACCTGAATAAACGCCGGATATCCCAAGAGATTATTGAACGATTTCGTTTGGGGTATGCCCCAACGAGTTGGGAGGGGCTTGTCGGCCTATTTTCCAAAAAACGAATTCCACAAGCAGTAACCGTAAAAACCGGCCTCATCATTCCCAGAAAAAATAAAAACGGCTATTATGACCGTTTCAGGGGCCGGATTATGTTTCCGATTTTTGATATGAGCGCCCAAGTGATTGCCCTTGGCGGCCGCGTTATGGATGATTCCATGCCGAAATACATGAATTCGCCTGAAACACCTGTATATAGCAAAGGGCGATCGCTTTACGGTATTCACCTGGCCAGAAATCAATGTCGTGAAGCGAATTCGGTCTACATTGTGGAGGGTTATTTTGACTTATTGGCCTTGCATCAGCATGGCATCCAAAATACCGTTGCAACGCTTGGAACCGCCTTAACACCAGAGCATGTTCGCATTCTCAAAGGGTTTGTCGGAACAGAGGGAAGGGTCGTGCTGGTATATGATTCTGATGAGGCGGGTTTAAAGGCCGCTCTGCGAAGCATCGAAATATTTGACAAGGGCTATGTGAATGCGCAAATTCTTGTACTGCCTGCCGGCCACGATCCGGATAGTTATATTTTTGAATCAGGGGTAGAAGGCTTTGTTGCGGCTGCTGCCAGGGCAAAGGGTATATTGTCCTTTTTAATTGATTCGGCAGTCGCTAAACATGACCTGACGATCGACGGAAAGCTACGTATTATTGCAGAGCTACAAAGGCCCCTGGCAGCCATTCAGGACAGCGTCGATCGGTCTTTGTACGTCAAGGAACTTGCCGAGAGAATCGGTATTGATGAAGGGGCGATTCTGGAAAAAATAAAGGACAAAACCGAACCCGATAAAATTAAAAAAAGTTCGGAACATTCTTTTAACAAAGAGATGGTTTCGGCTCAAGCCCCATCAAAAAGAATCGAACAACGCGTCATTGCAATGATGCTTCAATTTCCGTCGATTCTGCCGGAGATTCGCGCGCGGGATCTGATTGAACGTTTCGATGATGATATTTTAAAATCGATAGGACGTACTATTTTAGAACTAAGCGGGCATCATAAAGTACAAGCATCTGAAATGATATCTTTAATTGATAAAAAGGAAAATGAATCCATCATCGCTTCGCTCGCAATGGAGGACATCGGCTGGGGTCAGGAGGGGGCTTTAAAGCTGATCCATCAGTTTGAAGCCGGCAAAAGTAGGCGGGGCCAGGGCGTGATTGACAAACAAATAAAGGCGGCTGAGGCTGAAGGAGACGTCGGACGGGTGAATCAGTTGCTGAAGAAAAAACACATTGTCGCAAAAAAATTAGTTAAATAAAATAGTTATTAAATTTAATGGAATATTCCGGTGTAGATAGGAGGCAATTATAAATGGTAAAAAAATCCGCAGCAAAACGGAAAAGCACTAAGAAAACAACTCAAAAGGTAGCGGCAAAAAAAACGGCAAAGCGGCGCACAACCGCCCAGAAAGTTACCGACAAAGGTAAAGCAAAAAAAGCCGCTTCCCCAAAAAAGGATGCCAAAATAGCAACAAAGGCCGCCGCCCGAAAGAAATCTGCACCTAAACGGAACAAGGCTTCGGTACCTCCCATCAGGCCGGTTACCACCGAATCCGTCGAACAGCCGCAAAAGGAGAAAAAAACCAGCAAACAAGCATTAAAGGAGTTGATTTCAAGGGGTAAACAGCAGGGATATCTCACCTATGATGAAATCAATGAAACCCTTCCGGATGATTTGCTTTCCTCGGACCAATTAGATGAAACGCTGATGATATTCGATGACCTTGATATAGAAATTTTATCTGAGGAAAAAAACAAGATTGAGGCCAGCACAGAGAAGATTAAGTCTACTGAAATTATCAAAGATGAAACCATCACGCCTGATTTCGGGACCGTTACCGACCCCGTAAAAATGTATTTGCGTGAAATGGGACTGGTCACGCTATTGAGCAGAGAGGGCGAAGTTGAGATAGCGAAAAAGATTGAAGCGGGTGAGCAGGAAGTGTTGAAAGCATTGCTTGATACAACTACCGGGTTGGAATGTATCCTTGATCTCGGTGATAAAATTGAAGCCGGGGCTCTTCGTCCAAAGCATGTATTAAGAGATGTGGATGAAGGCGATACTTTTGTGGATGAAGTGCTATTGATTGAAAAGTTTCTGAATACCCTTCGATCCATGAAAGAGATCGACCAGGAAAACAGATCCCTACGGGAAAAAATATTTTTCGCAAAAATCGATCCGGAAAAGTTGCGCAGAATCCGAAGAAGCATCACCCGGCGTAACGGCAAAATATTCCTTCTACTCAAAGATTGGCGGCTTGAAGGAGGGGTGATTGATGAGATCGAAAAATTGATTAGAGATCAGATAGACTGGTTTGATTCGATCAATAAGATGTTTTTGATGTGTGCGGATTCAGTCAACTCAAACGTAGGGGAACTGCGTGAGCAGCTACGGACCAAAACAAACTTTATGAAATGGGTGAAGGAACGCTGTGACCTGGATAGGACGGGTATGGCCTTGCTATATTCCGGGCTGAAAAAGATGCAGGGGCAGATAGCTGAAAAGGAACTGGCTATAAAAGCCAAGAACCGGACACTTAAAAGAATTATGGCCAATGTTGAGGAGGGGCGCGCACGAGCCAAGATAGCCAAAAGTGAATTGATTAAAGCGAATCTGCGGCTTGTTGTCAGCATCGCCAAAAAATATACCAACAGGGGCCTACAGTTTTTGGACTTGATTCAGGAAGGGAATATCGGTTTGATGAAAGCGGTCGATAAATTTGAGTACCGCCGGGGCTATAAATTCAGCACCTATGCGACCTGGTGGATTCGACAGGCCATTACGCGGGCGATAGCAGATCAGGCGCGTACCATTCGGATACCGGTTCATATGATTGAAACGATTAATAAACTCATCCGCACATCCAGATATCTGGTGCAAGAACTCGGCCGGGAACCTTCTCCCGAGGAGATAGCGGATAAGATGGAAATTCCCCTGGAGAAGGTCCGAAAGGTTCTTAAAATTGCCAGAGAACCTATTTCCCTTGAAACGCCCATTGGTGAGGAGGAAGACAGTCACCTGGGCGACTTTATTGAAGACAAAAAGTTTGTATTACCCTCAGATGCTGCCGTAAGCCTCAATCTGGCCGAGCAGACCCGCAAGGTTTTGGCGACGCTGACACCGCGTGAAGAAAAGGTCTTGAGAATGCGATTCGGAATTGGTGAAAAGGCGGATCATACCCTCGAAGAAGTCGGGCAGGATTTTGCAGTGACACGGGAACGAATCCGCCAGATAGAGGCGAAGGCTTTAAGAAAATTAAGACATCCGACGCGAAGCCGAAAACTGAAAAGCTTTATTGAAACCTGATACTTGACAAATTAGTCGGTTAAAGTTAGTACCTCAGACGCTTTTGAATCTTTTGGGCCCATAGCTCAGCTGGAAGAGCCACCGGCTCATAACCGGTCGGTCCCTGGTTCGAACCCAGGTGGGCCCATATTATTTAAAGAAAGAATTTAAAGATGCCGTTATAAGGCCTGAATCTTATGACCCTGTTTTTCTCTCTTGAGCATTTGAATCATTAAAGGCGTGGTTGGGATAAGGTACCGCGCCTTTTTTTTAAAATAACCTGCAACTACAAGCCCTGTTACTCATACTGTTGAAAAACCCTATGGCTTAGGCTGGAGACCATGGATCTACAGGTAAAAGACATCGTTGCCATGATGGAAACAATAGCGCCCGCCAACATGGCGGAAGCGTGGGACAATGTGGGGTTACAGGTTGGCGAAAGGAAATGGCCGGTTAAAAGTATCTGGATCGCTCTCGATCCCACCCCTGATGTTGTAACCCAGGCGTGTAAAAAAGGGGCCGACCTTTTGATTACCCATCATCCCTTGATATTCAAGCCGCTGAAATCAATTGATACGGGTACGCCCATCGGCAAAATCATTGAAATGGCGATGCACCATCAAATGGCTATATTTGCGGCCCATACCAATCTTGATAGCGCTGCCAAGGGGTTAAACGAACAATTTGCTGTTCGGATCGGTCTGAAAAATCTCAAAGTGCTCCACAAACAGATTCGAGATGATTTCGTCAAACTGGTTTTTTTTATTCCCCTGAATGATGAGAAAAAAGTCCTGTCGGCACTTTTTGAAACACAGGCAGGCCGAATCGGTGACTACACCAGCTGTTCATTCAGGGTGCAGGGCAAAGGGACTTTCAAACCAGGGCCCTCGGCCAACCCTTTTTCAGGTAAAAGGGGAGAAATTTCCCATGTGGAGGAAATTCGAATTGAAACGGTGTTGCAACGGGACGACATCCATGCTGTTTTAGAACATATTAAGGCTTGCCATTCATATGAAACGATGGCGTATGATATCTATCCGCTCCATATGAATGAAATCAACCAGGGGATAGGAAGAATCGGTGATCTGGAAAAAACCATGAAGCTGTTCGCCCTTGCTGAAAAGATTAAGCAGATACTCGAAATTGAATCCGTCAGAATTGTGGGGCGACCCAAATATAATGTTAAACGTGTGGCGGTGTCCACCGGAAGTGGTTCCGGACTTATAGACAGTTTCTTGTTGTCCGGGGCGGATGTTTTTATCAGCGGAGACCTGCGCTATCATGATGCCAGGGCGGTTGAAGCTGCCGGACTTGCTTTAATCGATATCGGACATTTTGCTTCAGAGCGGATTGTTATCGATATGCTTGCCGAGCGGCTCCGAGAAATTTTAAACAAAAATCGATTGGGTGTTAAATTACATAAATCTAAGATTGAAAAAGACCCCTTTGTCCTTTTATAGCAGGCGTAGACAAGAGACTTATCCGGGAATCTAAGGCTATTTTGCGGGACAGGCCATATCGGCCGAAACTTTGACAATTCCAAAGAGGACCTGCTCTGGGTGAAAATATGACGGAAAAGCTAAAAACCTTGGTAGATTTGCAGCGAGTTGAATCAGAGGTTGCATCTATAAAATCAAAATTAAATAATGTTGCCAACTCTATTGAGGGGCTCGACGCCAGAGTCCTTGATAGAGAAAAGGGGTATCAGGAAATCCAAACTCAGTTGGATGTACTTCAGAAACAATATCGCCTGCTTGAATCGGATATTCAGATGACTCAAACACGGGCAAAGAAAAGCCGGGAAAAGCTGGGATCCGTAAAGAACAATAAGGAATATCAGTCTATTCTTAAAGAAATTGAAGATATGCAGCTAAAGAATTCTATTGTTGAAGATCAAATGATCGCTATTCTGGAAAAGATTGAAACAATTGAGCAGGCGATTCATACAAAAAAATCCGAAATAGAAATAATAAAAGCTCAGGTTGATATCGAGAAAAAAACGATACAGCAGGACATGATCCGGAACCAACAGATACTTGCCCGGCTTGAAACGGACATCGAGAACATTTCCCGACGGGTTGAACCGGAATTGCTAAAAAAATACAGATTGGTAAAAGGTCAAACCCGGGGTGTTGCAATTGCGGCGGTTCAAAACGGGGTCTGCCAGGGGTGCAATTTGAATATTCCCTCTCAGATGTATAATGAACTCCAGCGATATGATACGCTGACCATGTGCCCTCATTGCCAACGAATGATTTATTGGTCGGAAACTGAATAACAGCCTTAAAACACGGTGAGAAAATACCTTTTGTAATGTTGGTAATCCCGTATTATAATGTAGAAGTCATTTCAAAACCCCATCTGAGGCCTGATAGGGGCGTTGTCCCGCAATGGGCGGGACGCCCTGCCCTCAGACCTGATCTGAGGTTTTGAAATGACTTCTAAGTAAATAGTTACCATTTACGGCCAAAGCGGACTAAACGATCGCTGGATTGAACTTGTTGATCCGGAGGAAAGTCCGAACGCCACAGGGCAGGGTGCTCCATAACGTGGAGTCGCGGTAACGTGAAGGAAAGTGCAACAGAAAGTATACCGCCCTGCAATGGGTTCTGAATTTCAGAAATCACTGCAGGGTAAGGGTGAAACGGTGTGGTAAGAGCGCACCAGTTCCTCGGGTGACCGGGGAAGCTTTGTAAACCCCACCCGGCGCAAGACCAAATAGAGGAGTGCTTGAGGATGGCCCGTCCGAGCTCCAGGGTTGGTTGCAAGAGGTGCTTGGCAACAAGCATCCTTAGATGAATGATCGTTACCCGTTTACGGGGCAACCTGAAACGGGAACAGGATTCGGCTTACGGGCCGCTTTGGCCGTTTTTCAATTATTGAAGAAAAACTGATAAAAAACATGAAGGTTCAAAAATCATTTTGTGATTATTCCTTTACTGAAAAGGTAAGACATTTCTCTTACGATTATTTAAGATCCTGTAATTACATTGCAAGCTTTGATGTGTCCCGCTATGTTTTTACAAAAAAACTCTATTCTAGGCTGATTTCCAGCTCGCAGCTGTTGGAAGATTTCCTCGATTTTCACGGAGCCAAAAACAATAAGAACTGGTATTTTTACCGGGAGATGACGGCCGCCGTCAGACACCTGAGCTTGGGGTGCTATTCACAAAAACATATTTCAAATCGACTCGCCTCTTATGGACTTGATGATGTTGAGGATTTTAAATCCCATGGGTATGCGACGCTTGATTTTCTGGCCGGATGTCTTATTCAAATAGCGCCGGTTATTTTGGAAGAAGCCCTTCGGCTGCAGATACCGTTTCCCCAGGAGAGTTTCGAGCCGGCGGATTTCCCCGGAATTGCCACCAGCGAAATGCTTGATTTCGATATCAATGATGAGGCGCCGGATCAGCATAAGAAAGAAATCGTTAAAATTGCCAGTGAGTTGCTGGGTATTACTGCAAATTTTGAACAATTAGGATTTTACGAACCCTATGATTTTTCCGAAATCCTGACCATTGTTCCTCAAAAAATAAACGAAGTTGAAATCAGGCGGTTTGAGATGCTGGTGCACAACCTGCAGTCTTCATTTGATACGTATGTTATCCATGGGGGGTATCGCTACGGAGATAGAAAACTGAAGCAGCTTCGTGGATATATTTCGGTAATATTTCACCTTTTACAAATGACCGGCCGACTTCTTCACTTTTATGAGCGCCACCTGCATGAGGCCGGTTATAAGGACACTTATAAAAAGGTACAGGAACGCTTAGCGGCCCTGATAAATCCGGAGATTCTGCTTGATCGGACGATTAATTACGGACTTTACTATATATGCCACTTTCTGACAAGCGGCAAAGAACTGGCCCGTGAGATATTAAATGAAAATATCGAGAGATCCGCCATTACGGTTAAAGTTCCTGTTAAGCTCGGCTTTCACAGCCGCCCGAGCCTGATGGTTGCCAAAATTGTCCAACATTTCGGCGGACAGGTTGAATTGATTGTAAGGGGAGACCGGTTTGACGCCAGCAGTGTCTTAGACATCCAATGGGCCGGCGGTAAAATTCTAAAGGAAAATCTTTCCGAAGTTGTTTTTGAGGGCGACACCCGTGCCTTAAAAGATATTGCAATCCTTGCCGGCGTAAATTACGGAGAGGATACGATGGGCAAAGGCGTACCCCTTCCGAATGAATTGAAATATCTGCGATAATATCTCTAAACCAGACGGCCCTCACAGGGAATTTTCTTGCTATGGTTTCTGCAATCATTGTTGCGGCCGGTCAAGGCGTCCGCATGGGAGATTCCATTCCCAAACAGTATCTCAGGCTGGGGGATCATCCGATTCTGGCCTATTCCTTGATGGCATTCAGTCTTTGCAGTTCTATTTACAAGCTTTATCTGGTTGTTCCGGAGCCGGATATTGATTATTGTCGCCATAAAGTTGTACTGCCGCTAAAACTTAGCATTGACATTCAACTGGTGCCGGGCGGATCCCAACGTCAGCTTTCGGTTTATAACGGACTCCGCAAAATCGAGGACAAAGAAGGTATCGTGGTGATTCACGATGGTGTCCGGCCCTTTGTGAAGCCCGATTACATACAAATGTGCATACAAGGCGCAAGGGAAATAGGCGCTTGTATCTTAGCTGTTCCCGTTGCGGATACTTTAAAAAAAGTAAATGGATCCGGTTTAATCTGCAGCACCATTGAAAGGAAAGGGGTATGGCAGGCGCAGACACCCCAGGCTTTCGCGTATGATTTACTAACCCGGGCACATGAAAAAGCAAGGGTTGATGGTTTTATCGCATCCGACGATGCATTACTGGTGGAACGTTTGGGTAATAAGGTGAAGATTGTGACGGGGAACAGGAATAACCTTAAAATCACCACCCCCGAGGATCTGCAAATCGCCCAGGCGATGCTTGCGCTATTAAAATAAAAGATTAATTTAGGGCCTTGTTTAGAAGCCATTTCAAAACCCTGACGGAACATATTTTTGACAATACTTTTAAAGTGATACCTATGATGGGGGAGAATTGCGATGACAATTAAGTCTGATAATAAGTCAAATTTAACAGATTCAGCCGAACAGGAATTCTTGAATCAATTAACAAAAACATTCAAGCAGTTGCCGAACGATATCCCCCTTTTTATGTTTACGGAGAAGGGGCGGGATGATATTTTCTGTCAGACAAACAGGCAGACCATTCGGGCTTTCCGGGAGTTGTCACCCAAAATAACATTCAGGGAGTATAATTTGGATCACGAACTGGCCAAAAAATGGAAAGTGGTCCATTCGCCGACGCTCCTGATTGCTCCGGGAAGTTACGACATTCGCTGGCTCGGTGCGCCGATGGGTGAAGAAGGGAGAACTTTTCTGGAAACATTGATTCTCGTCGGCCTTGGAAAAAGTAATTTGAGCGAGCAATCACAAAATACAATCAAAAAAATAGATTCATATAGAAGGGTAAAAGTTTTTGTAAGTGCCACCTGCCCTTACTGCCCCCAGCAGGCGCTTAATGCGGTCAGGGCTGCCATAGAGAAGCCGGAATACATTTCTCTTGAGCTGGTCGACATCCAGTCCCGTCCGGACCTGGCGGATCAATATTCGGCCCATAGTGTTCCCCAAGCCTTTGCCAACGATGTCTTGATCGGGCAGGGCGCCCAGCTGGAGGAAGTGTTTATCCTATCGCTTCTGAAAATGGAGCCACAAACAGTTTTTATTCCGGATAGTGATGCTGAACTTGTGGAGACCGACCTGTTGATTGTGGGTGGCGGGCCGGCTGGACTGACGGCGGGTATATATGCCGTTAGGAGCGGATTAAAGACCGCTGTGGTGGAACGCGGCGTCCTCGGCGGCCAGGTTGCGACAACACCGGTTGTGGAAAATTACCCGGGCTTTAACCAGGTTGGGGGTAAAACCCTGGTGGATATCATGGTGAGTCATGCCCTTGAATATGTTCAAATTTTTCCAGGTGAAGAAATTATGGAGATTAAGCCCGGCAATCCGATTCAGGCTGTTTCCACCCGGCGGGAATTTCGCTCCAAAGCAGTGTTGCTGGCGACAGGGGCCAGTTACAAGCACTTGGGGATTCCCGGTGAGCGGCGGCTGGCCGGCAGGGGGGTGAGTTACTGCAGCACCTGTGACGGGCCTTTGTTCAGAGGCAAAGAGGTCGTTATGGTGGGGGGGGAAATAGTGCCGTTACAGAGGCCCTCCACCTTCATCATCTGGGGATATCCGTTAAGTTGATTCATCGGCGTGATGCATTAAGGGCGCAAGAATATCTGGTAAAAAATCTGACGGATAATCAAATTCCGGTCTTATGGGACACGGAGGTTACGGAAATAAAAGGAAAAGAACGGGTTGAAGAAGTCTTGCTGATCAACAATAAAACCCAAAAAACATCAACATTAAAAATTGACGGTGTATTTATTGCGATTGGTTACATGCCGGCCGTAGACTTGGCGAATAAGATAGGAGTGGAATTGACCGGTGACGGCTATATTCAGCATGACGCCCATCACCGCACCAACATCCCGGGTATCTATTCGGCAGGTGATGTCGAGGGCGGATATAAACAGATTGTCACGGCCGCAGGTCAGGGGTCAGGGGCGGCCCTGAGTATATTTGAGGACCTGATGAATCCCTATTGGCTGCGCAAAAAATAGACCCTAACGTTGCAACGATAGGGTAGGGCGGTCATCTACTCTAATAGTTTTATGGCATTGGATCTTTCGGAAATTCCTTTTGAAATGACCAGTTTTTTTCCTGCTTTTATCCCGGCATTCAATACCGTTTCATCTTGGTTATAGATATTACGGCGGCGTGTTACGGTATGAGGATATTTATAGTCTACGAACGCTCTAAGCTGTGGGTCTTGTTTTGCCACCAGTGCTGTTTGATCGTTGTGGGCTGAAATATTTTTATCTTTTGCCGTAAGTTTGGATCGGAATCCTTCAATGATGCCGACGGCAAAGTCGGTCCGGCGATAACGATTCAGACCTTTATCAAAATTGTATGACTCCCACTGGGAATGAATATAATTTTT
This sequence comes from Desulfobacterales bacterium, assembly GCA_029211065.1. Lineage (NCBI taxonomy): Bacteria > Pseudomonadati > Thermodesulfobacteriota > Desulfobacteria > Desulfobacterales > Desulfobacterales bacterium. The sequence goes on along the minus strand of JARGFK010000024.1, from coordinate 24,393 downwards.
GACAAAGTCATATACGTAGCTGGCGATTCTGATATTCTGGGGTGTGCCGCTGATTTCGAGCGCATGTCCCATCCTACCCTTATCCAGCACGTAAGTTGACACCCAGAGACCATGGACAAAGTAAAAATCCTGCAGCAAATGGGCCAGATGATATTCTTCACGGCGGTGACGCAGAGCGGACTTGCCGGCAAATACACTGGTATAGTTTCTGTTGGTATCCTCTTTGAAGAGGTTTATGTTGTATTTTGCAATCAGGTCATGTGCTTTTAACATGGCGGATTCGGATTCGTGCGGATTACAACTCTGGGCGAGGGATAAAAGCTTTTTGATTCGTTGGACAATCTTATCGTTCGTATCCGTGGCTTCATTGGCAAGCCTCTCCCGGAGCGGTTTTGAATGTCCCGATGCCTCCGGGTTGGCACGAAGCCTCCGGCAGGCTTGCTGAAATGCATGGCCGTGGGGGCGTTCGGTATGGGCGCCCAGCACCTGCTCGGCATACTGGTGAGCGATTTCATGCAGGAGCACTTCACGGACAGAGTCCCAACCATGATTCAGAACAAGATCCCGGCTTAAACACAATTCCTTTTGTTGGCCCGACCAGTAACCCCATTTACTCTTTAAATCCCGGATGCTGATTAAGGGCTTTTGGAGCAGCCCGCGTTCATCGGGCTCCAATACCCAAAGCGCAATTTCCCATTCGCAAACGAGGCCGTGGATGATAAGATGCTCGAGTTTTTCCTGAATCCGGATATTTAAATCATGGACCATCAACAACACGATGAGTGCTTCTTTAAAACTTTACCGGCAGCCTGCTTATTAAAGCTTCTATAGGGAGGATCATTCTTGTAAGGCGACAACATAGGCAAAAACGCTTTCGCAAAGCTCCTGAGCTTATTGGTTTAATATATTTTCAAAAGAGATCTGAGCCGGCTGAGTTCGTTTTTGAGATGACCAAGCAAATTTTCATTTTTCAGCGTATCCTTAATTTCACTTATAGCGGCCGATCTTTCCGGATGCGGGTAATCCGCCAATATCAAATGGACTTCCCTGAGTTCCCGCCGGATATCATTCAATAAATTTATATCTATAAAAGGCCTCTCCGCTGTTGTCAATAAAACATCAGGGTGTTTCCGGGTTTTTTTCAGTAGATGCGCCTGATAGGATTCACAAGACGATTGCCATCGGCAACTGTCGCAGACAGCGACATGTTTTTTCTGCTGTCCCTTTCGTCGGGTACAGGTGATATAAATGGATGTATCCGGTTGATCCATGATTGATATTAAAATTATATTCAGTTGCTGTCGATTGTCTGTTTGTTTTCAATTTAGACTTGTGTTAGTGATTAATACAAAAAATTTAGATAGTTTCAATATAAGGGAAACGGATTTCACCCTTTATCGGGGTATAGATACGAAAAAATTTGATTGATGGAAAATATCGGAGTTTTTAGGCCGAAGACAAAAATGGCGGAAGTGCATGGGAATCGAACCCACCCGGGACGGTTTTAGCGCCCCACACCGGATTTGAAGTCCGGGAGCCCCACCAGTGAGCTGTGCACTTCCGATGTAATATTTTGATATAATAAATTATTATTTTTCTTTGTCAATAGAATACTATGGTACGGACAAGTGTTCTGTTGGCCTGCAAGGGAGTCTCTGTATGATAAATAAAGACCGGTTGGCAGAAACCTTCAAACGTTTGGTTGGAATCGATAGTGTTTCAAAAAATGAAGGTGGGATTGCAAAAACACTCAGAGAAATACTGGAATCAATGGGGGCTGAGGTTTTCAGTGACAATGCCGGAAGCAAAACAGGGAGTAACACGGGAAATCTCATCGCAAAAATAAGCGGAAATGTGGATGCGCCGCCGCTTTTGCTGAATGCACATATGGATACGGTCGACCCGGGCAAGGGTGTCCGGGCGGTTTTAAAAAATGGAACGTTTACAAGCGATGGGACCACTATCCTGGGGGCGGATGACAAAAGTGCGATTGCGATATTGCTTGAGGCCATAAAAGTCATCAAGGAAAAGGGCCTGCCCCATGGACCGTTGGAAGTGGTATTGACCATTTGTGAGGAAATCGGTCTGCAGGGGGCGAAAAATCTTGATTATAAATTGATTTCAGCATCTTATGGATTTGCACTGGATGCAACCGACACAGAGGGCATTATCACACGAGCACCCTCCGCAAATCGCTTGGAGTTTAAAATCCATGGCAAAGATGCCCATGCCGGTGCAGCCCCTGAAAAAGGGATCAACGCCATCTGGCTGGCCGGCAAGGCAATTGCCGGGCTCCAAATCGGCCGGATCGACCGGGAGACAACCTGTAATATCGGCGTCATTGAAGGCGGCACGGCGATCAATATCGTCCCGAAACTGGTGACGGTAAAAGGAGAAGTCAGAAGTCACGACGAGGAAAAGCTAAGGTCGGTTACCGACAAGATTGTATCCTCCTTCCGGACAGCCGTTGCCGAATATAAGCCGTCGAATGACGAGGGTGCGCCCCGCCTGGAAGTTAGTGTTAAGCATGATTTTTCCCGCACCCAAATTCCTGACGATCATCCCGTCGTGGTTTTGTCCCGGAAAGCCAGTCAGATCCTCGGCAGAAAGATGATAACCAAGAGCACCGGAGGCGGTGCGGATGCAAACATTTTCTTTGAAAAGGGGATTGTGACCGGCGTGCTGGGTACCGGGATGCGGGATATGCACACGGTGAGGGAATCCATAAAACTGACGGATATGATTCAAACGACTGAACTGATAATAGAAATCATAAAGCTTCATGCCGCAGGAGAAAACAAATAATATGCGGGCCTATTTTGACTGTTTCTCCGGGATCAGCGGAGACATGACGTTGGGCGCCTTTGTTGATCTGGGTGTGCCGGTTCAATGGCTTGTGGATGAACTCAAAAAAATTCCGCTATCCGGCTTTGAACTTTCGGCCACGGAGGTTTCTGTTCATGGAATTTCAGCAAAGAGGGTCAACGTCGATGTTCTGAAGGAATCCGGTTCGAGAAATTACAGCCAGATCCAGTCAATGATTCTCAGCAGCCCTTTTTCACAAAGCGTAAAGGATCGGAGCGGTGATATTTTCGATCGGCTTGCGACGGCTGAGGCCGGGATCCACAATTGCCCCAATGATAGCGTCCATTTTCACGAAGTGGGGGGTGTTGATGCGATTGTCGATATTGTCGGCACGGCACTTTGTCTGGAATTCTTAGGTATTGAAACAATAGAAGTTTCAAAAATCCCTTTGGGGAGCGGATTTGTTAAATGTCGGCACGGCACATTGCCGGTGCCGGCGCCGGCTACGCTTGCAATTCTCAAGGGTGTGCCGGTTTACGGCACGGAAATACCCTTTGAACTGGTGACACCGACCGGCGCAGCCATTGTGGCGGCCTTATCCCGTTCTTTTGGGAAAATGAAAAATATGGTGGTTCAAAAAGTCGGATACGGCGCCGGAACTTACCAGTTGGAATCGACGCCCAACCTGTTAAGGATCATCCTCGGCCAGGAACCGATAGACCCGGAGGAGGTGCAATCCAAATTCGAATCAGACACGATTTTGGTGATCGAAACCGGCATTGACGATATGAATCCGGAAGTTCTGGGATACACCATGGAACGACTGTTTGCCAAGGGCGCTTTAGATGTCTGCCTGTTTCCAGTCTACATGAAAAAAAACAGACCGGGAACGATGCTGCAGGTTCTGTGTCATGAAGATCGGAAAGATGAAATTGTGGGGTGCATTTTGGCGGAAACCACTTCCCTGGGCGTCCGTTATTATGCATCCCATCGGCAGAAACTAAAACGCGAGAAGATTCTGGTGGAAACATCCTTTGGGCCGGTTCAGGTTAAAAAAATAAAGGATCCGTCCGGTGGCGTTCGGATCGTACCGGAGTTTGAGGTTTGTAAGAAAATTGCGTTGGAAAGACATATCCCATTACAACGCGTATATGAAACGATCATAAAGGAAACCTTGCTGAAGTAATTATTTCCATAGGCGCAAACGGGGTGTCGTTGTATGGGCAGTTTGGCGATTTGGGACCGGATCCCAATCAAAGGTTCACGCAGCCGGGAGCTTGAAGCGGCGTAATCGAAACCGGATCTATCCAGGACCATTACGGTTCTCAACAAGACCTTGACAAATATCCTGCTTGATTATAGAGACGGGCCATGAATTTACGGGAAAAAGGGGTTCTGTTCCTATCTTCGGGCGGTTACTTGGGTAACATTCCATTTGCGCCAGGGACATTCGGCTCTCTTTTGGGGCTTCCCTTATGCTTTCTATTGTCAAAAGTAAATTTGTGGGTTTCGTTTCTGTTTATCGTGATATTTGTGGCATTGGCGGTATGGGTTTGCAGCAAGGCGCAGAGACTCATTCAGGAAAAGGACCCGGGCTGTATTGTCATTGATGAAATTTCCGGGATGGTGCTGTCTTTAGCGGGGATACCGTTTAATCCGATATCGGCTGCGGCCGGGTTTATTGTTTTCAGGTTGCTGGATATTTTTAAGCCGTTCCCCATCCGGGCTATTGAAAAAAAAATTTCAGGCGGCATGGGTATCGTTCTGGATGATGTTGCTGCGGGGATCATCTCCAATATGATATTACGGGTTGTTTTTTTCTTATCAGACACAAATTAGGATTTTCCATTTTATAAAAGGTGTTTATAGGATGCAAAGTGCCGGGAAAGGGATACAGGAAAGCAGTTTGAAATCAAACGATTCTTCCGAAAAAGCACTCGGAACAAAAATAAAAAGCGGACTTAGAGAAAACATTGAAGCCATTGCCGTAGCCGTGGTTCTGGCACTGTTTATACGTACTTTCGTTGTCCAGGCATTTAAGATTCCCTCGGGATCCATGAAGCCCACCCTATTGATCGGCGACCACATTTTGGTGAACAAGTTTATTTACGGCATTAAAATCCCCTTCTGGGACAAGGTTGTTATTCCCATAAAAAAGCCGGAGCGGAGCGATATTGTTGTTTTTAAGTTTCCGGAAGATCCCTCAAAGGATTTTATCAAGCGCGTGGTCGGTATTGCCGGGGATGTGATTGAAATTCGCAATAAACAGCTCTATGTCAACCATAAACGCATGGAACCCTATTTCGGCGTCTACCTTGATTCAGCAGTCATTTCCGGCAGTTTACAACCAAGGGACAATTTCGGTCCGGTTACGGTCCCGGCAGCGTCTCTCTTTGTCATGGGAGACAACCGGGACCACAGTTATGACAGTCGGTTCTGGGGGTTTGTTCGATTGGACGCCTTAAAGGGAAAGGCCTTTATCATCTACTGGTCATGGGATAAGGATAATTTTGGCGTCAGGTGGAGCAGGCTGGGCGACCTGTTGAAGTAAATTCAGACGGCTGTGACAGAACAGGGGCAACCGGGCACCGATTAAGCCATTAAGCAGCGGCGGGACTTAAATCAGAGACCCTGACAAAGCGTCTACAACTTGGAATGAACAGGTGAATCATGCCGTTTGAAAAAAAAGATATTCTGGACATGGAATCGCTGTCGGTTGAGGACATCACCATGATTCTGGACACTGCCGACAGGATGAAGGAGATTTCAACGCGGCCCATAAAAAAGGTCCCCACCCTGAGGGGCAAGACCGTCGTGCTTTTTTTTTATGAAGCGAGTACGCGTACCCGCACGTCCTTTGATATTGCCGCCAAGCGCCTGAGTGCCGACAGCCTGTCCATATCCGCCAGCACCAGCAGCATGGTTAAGGGAGAAACGCTCATCGATACGGCAAAAAATCTCGAAGCCATGAATCCCGACGTGATCGTACTCCGGCATACCGCTGCCGGCGCGCCTCATATGCTGGCGCGTTTGTTAAAATCCTCGGTTATTAACGCGGGCGACGGCATGCATGCACACCCTACCCAGGCCCTGCTGGACCTCATGACGATCAGAGAAAAAAAAGGCAGTATTTCAGGTCTTCGCATCGCCATTATCGGAGACATAGCTCACAGCAGGGTGGCGCGGTCAAACAGCATCGGAATGAGAAAGATGGGCGCCGATGTTGTGGTCGCCGGTCCCCCCACCATGATCCCAAAAGGCATCGAGACCCTGGGCGTTTCAGTTACCTATGATATTCATGAGGCCATCAGCGGGGCGGATGTGATTATGATGCTGCGCATCCAGAAAGAGCGCCAAAAAAATTATTTGTTTCCATCGGAAAAAGAATATGCCCGGGTTTATGGCCTTAACGTTGAAAAACTCAAAGCAGCCAAAGACAATGTGCTGATCATGCACCCCGGGCCGGTTAACCGCGGGGTTGAAATTTCCCCGGCGGTTGCCGACGGCCCCTATTCCATCATACTTGATCAAGTGACAAACGGCGTGGCGGTTCGCATGGCTCTTTTATACCTTGTGGCAGGAGGTGCGCGTAATGTTGACGCTGATTAAAGGGGGGAGGGTTGTTGATCCGGGGAATCTGGACGGGGTCATGGACCTGCTCGTTTCGGACGGAAAGATCATAGAAATCCGGAAAAAAGGAGAAAAGAAAGGTTCTTCCCCGGCTGACGGCGACCATGCATTCCTAAATGGGGAAAAATTGCCCATCGATCAGGTGTTTGATGCCACAGGTAAAATCGTAATGCCGGGGCTTATGGACATGCATGTTCATCTGCGCGAGCCCGGTTATGAATATAAAGAAACCATAGAAACCGGATGCAGGGCGGCTGCCCATGGCGGGTTTGCATCCATTTGTGCCATGCCGGACACTAACCCCGTCAACGACAACCGGCAGGTTGCCGAATTTATTCTAAAGAAGGCTGCCGCCCTGGATATGGTTAAGGTATATCCCTTTGCGGCTTTAAGCAGGGGGTTAAATGGAGATATCCTAAATGAATACGGTGAGTTAAAACAAGCAGGGGTGATCGCTCTGACGGACAATCGTCCGATCAGGAATAGCCAATTCATGCGCCGCGCGCTGGAATATGCCAAAGGGTTCGGGTTGCTGGTTATTTCCCACTGTGAAGATCCGGACTTGTCGGCCGGGGGGGTTATGAACGAGGGGGCAATCGCGACGCAATTGGGGCTTTCGGGAATACCCAATGCGGCAGAATGTGTCGGCGTCATGCGGGATATCGCCCTGTGCGAACTCACCGATAGCCGTCTGCATATCGCTCACGTCAGCACAAAAGAATCGGTGCGGGCGATTCAGGCTGCCAAAGGCAGGGGGGTTAAAATAACCGCTGCCACCGCACCCCAGTACTATACCCTTAGCGATAATGCCGTTATCGGTTATAACACCCACACCAAAATGAACCCCCCATTGCGTTCCCGCGATGATGTTCAAGCCATTGCCCAGGGACTCGCCGACGGAACGATAGATGTGATTGCATCCGATCACGCCCCGCATTCTTCCATTGAAAAAGAGGTGGAATTCGATCTGGCCGCAGACGGTATCGTCGGTCTTGAAACATCCGTTCCCCTCGCCCTGAGACTGGTTGAACAGGGAACCCTTTCGCTGGCAGGCCTTGTAGCCAAAATGGCCACGAATCCGGCAAGGATACTCGGCCTTGAGAGCGGCATCAGAATCGGTGCGCCGGCAGATATCACGGTCATTGATCTGGAAAAAAAATATACGGTTAATTCAAACAACTTTCAGTCGCTCGGGCGCAATACCCCCTTTGAAAACCGGCAGATGCAGGGGCGAGCGGTTTTAACCATGGTTGGCGGAAAAGTTGTTTATAAACACCTAAATTAAAAGGCCGATACCATCATGTCCCCCAATGCACATATTCTGGTTGTAGATGATGAACTGAGCATGCGGGAGTTTCTCGAAGTGTTGCTGCAACGTCAGGGCTATCAGGTTACGTGCGCCGAAAACGGCCGCAAAGCGGTTTCACTTCTGGCGACAACGGATTTTGATCTGTTGCTTTGTGATATCAGGCTCGGCGACATCACCGGTCTGGATGTTTTAAGGGCTGCCAAGAAAAAAAACCCGAATACGGTTGTGATCATGATTTCCGCGTATGCCACAACTGAAACAGCGGTTGAAGCCATGAACGAGGGCGCTTATGACTATGTGCCCAAACCCTTTGATAAGGATGAACTTGTCCAAACCCTCGCCAATGCGTTGGCGGTGAAGACGCTGGCCCTTGAAAAGGAGATTTTAGACGGTGAACTAAAAAAGACCATCCATTTCGGGAAGATCGTGGGAAACAGCCCCGGAATGATACGCATCTTTGATATGATCAAACAGGTCGCCGGGACAAACACCAATATCATGATTACCGGGGAGAGCGGAACCGGTAAAGAGTTGATTGCAGGCGCCATCCACGAACAGAGCGACCGCCACGACAAACCCTTTATCGTCATCAACTGCGGCGGCATTCCCGAGTCGTTGATGGAAAGCGAGCTGTTCGGCCACAAAAAAGGCGCATTTACCGGCGCTACCCAGGACAAGAAAGGCCTTTTTGAAATTGCCGACAAAGGGACGGTCTTTCTCGATGAAATTGGAGAAATCAGTCTCAATATCCAGGTAAAGCTGCTTCGGGTTATTCAGGAAAGGGTATTTAAACCCGTGGGAAGCAATGATAATGTTACCGTCGATATCCGGATCATTTCGGCAACCAACAAAAAGCTGGAAGAAGAGGTCATCAATCGACGCTTCAGGGAAGATCTTTTTTATCGCCTGAATGTCATTGAAGTTAAGGTCCCACCATTAAGAGAGCGAAAGGGCGATCTCCGGGCGCTTATCCAGCATTTTCTGGAAAAATATTCGGTTAGAATGGGAAAAGAGATTACCAAAATTTCATCTTATGCCATTGACCTGTTGAACAAATACGATTTTCCCGGAAACATTCGCGAGCTTGAAAACCTGATCGAGCGCAGCGTGGCCCTGACCAGCACGAACATTATCCTGCCCGACAGCCTGGCCCTTTCATTTCATAAGCGAAGATGGATCGAAGGCGCTAAAAACAGGCGCTTTGATCTGGATGAGGTTGCACACGGCGTTTCACTGGATACGATTCTTTCAGAAATTGAGACGGCATACATTGAAAAAGCCTTGGAAGCAGGCGCCGGCAATAAGCAAAAGGCGGCTGAATTGCTGGGTATCAGTTACCGGTCCTTGAGGCACCGTTTCAACAAGCTTGGATTTCAGGATGATAATTAAGGTGGATTTTATATTATTTGACAAATCTTGTCATCTAATGACAAAATTTGTCATTTGCTCAGACTGATTTATTCTTTTTCAAATTGCACCCGGTGACGCAACGGTAAAAATATCTATTGAAAACAAACTTTTATAAAATATAACGAATTTACATGGCGTGTGGCACATTCTTTGCTTTGTAAAGAAGCAAGTTCAATAAAGATGAAAACACAATTTTTTCATTAACCGAAAAATTACAAAAGGGGGTGGGAAAACTCAATCAAAGTGTATTATGTGAAATGAACCTATCAACCGAATTTGGAACGAAACAAAAATTCAACATTACAATTATAAAAAGGAGGTGTACCAATGTTACAGAAACTGAAAATCAATCATAACCAAAAAGGTTTTACCCTGATCGAGTTGATGATCGTTATCGCCATCATCGGTATTCTGGCTGCCATCGCGATTCCGAACTTTATCAGCTACCGCAAAAGAGGCTATAACTCCGCAGCAAAAGCGGATGCTAAAAATGCATATACCGCGGCCCAGGCTTACTTTACCGATGCACCGACTGCCTCGATGGATGCTGCCAAGTTGGAAACTTCAGGTTTTATCAGTACGGACGATGTGGTAGTGACGATCAGTGGCGTACAAAGTACGCTGGCGATAACCACTTCGCACTCAAGCGGCGACAAATTATATACGGTATCTGCTACCGGAGGAATAACCCCATAATTTGTTGATATTTATAATGTTTAGTGGTAAAAAAAAACGGAGAAAGGATGTAATGTCCTTTCTCCTTTTTTTATTCTGCAGAATAACTCGATATGAAACTTATTCCAAAGCGCGGCGGCATTACGCGGTTGCACTATTTGATCTGCCTGTTGCTGGTGGTTGCGACGCTATCTGTCTATTGGCCGGTAAAGGACTTTGAGTTTGTCAACTATGATGACCCGCTGTATGTTGCCGAAAACCGTTATGTCCAGAAAGGGCTTACTTTAGAGACCGTTAGGTGGTCTTTTACGGATGCCACGCGCAAGACCAATTATTGGGTTCCGCTGACCTGGCTGTCGATTTTACTGGACTATGAACTGTACGGGATGAATGCCGGCGGGTACCATCTGACCAATGTGTTTTTTCATGTTCTCAACACGCTGCTGGTGTTTATTGTTTTCCGGCGACTCACCGGCGCTTTATGGCAGAGCGCCTTTGTAGCGGCGCTGTTTGCGCTGCATCCGCTGCATGTAGAATCGGTAGCCTGGGTGACGGAGCGTAAAGATGTGCTGAGCACCTTTTTCTGGCTGCTGACCCTGCTCAGTTACGGCGGGTATGTTGGGCGGCCCGGGGCCGGGCGGTATCTGCTGGCGCTTTTATTATTTATTCTGGGGATGATGTCCAAGCCGATGCTGGTAACGCTGCCGTTTGTGTTGCTGCTGTTGGATTACTGGCCGCTGGGCCGGTTGGGGTCGGGTGGTGTTTTAGCGAATTTAGCGCGACCGGCGACGGTTCTAAAACTAATTTGGGAAAAGGGGCCGTTTTTTATAATCATCGCTATTGCCGGGGTGGCGACTTTTCTGACGCAGCAGGAGGCCGGGGCGGTAAAGTCTCTGGCAGCAATTCCGCTGGAAGTCAGAATCACGAACGTGCTGGTTGCGTACGTGAGTTATATCGGCAAGATGTTCTGGCCGGCACGGTTGTCATTTTTATATCCTCATCCCGGGGCATTGCCGGCGTGGCAATGGTCCGGGGCCTTATTGATTCTGGGGGCAATCACGTATGCGGCATTCAGGTTTGCAAAGGAGCGCCTCTATTTAGCTGTCGGCTGGCTGTGGTATCTGGGGACTCTTTTTCCGGTGAGCGGACTTATTGTAATCGGGCCTCATGCCATGGCGGACCGGTACACGTATGTGCCGCTGATCGGGTTGTATATGATGATGGCCTGGGGTGTTGCGGGAGCAGTGGCGCGGTGGCGATATAAAACGATGGGTCTTGCGCTGACGGCGGCGGTTACGCTGGCGTTCTTTGCAGGGGCGGCCGGCAAGCAGGTCCGATACTGGCAAAACAGCATGACGCTGATGGAACATGCGCTGCATGTGAATGCCGACAGCTTAATCGCTCACAATCTCCTGGGTAATGCTCTGGAAGCACAAGAAAGGATCGATGAGGCGGCCGGCCATTATTTTGAGGCCTTGCGAATTAATCCCGAAAATGCGGAGACACACAATAATATCGGGTATGTCTTTTATCGGCAAGACAGGATGGTAGAAGCGGTAAACCATTTTATAGAGGCCCTGCGGATAGATTCGAATTTAAAGGAAGCCCACTATAACCTGGGGAGTGTCCTGTCGGATATCGGCAGGTTCGATGACGCTATAAACCATTTTTTAGAAGCGCTGCGGATTGATCCTACATATCCGCAGGCGCATAATAATCTGGGAATTGCGCTGGTAAAAAGCGGGCAAGCGGATAGAGCGATGGTCCATTTACAAAAGGCTATACAGATAACTCCTGATTATGCGGCCGCACATTACAATTTAGGCATGCTTTTAGTTCGCCGGGGCATGATTGAAGGCGGTATTCATCATTTGCGCGAGACGCTTCGGATAAAACCTGACCATGCAGATGCCGGCAACAATCTAAACTGGTTGTTGAACGTTCAGAGAAAGATGGATAACGCCGTTGCTAAAATGGATGCTGCATTTTTGATCCATCCGGCCTCACCTGATTTTAAGGAAAACATAACACGCCTTTATAACAGCAAAAAAGAGCTGGATACGGTAATCAATCAGTTTCAAAAAGGGCTGATATCTCTGCCCGGATTTACACCCAATGAATTAAATATGGAAAATTATCCAAATGTATCAGGGGCTAACAGAAAATATGAACGGGTTTGGCCGTTAGCTGAAAAGCTTGATGAACTTGGAGCGGATAGTATAAAATCATATTATTACATTGCCTGTCTGTATGCGTTGCAGAATAAGATTGAAGAATCGGTGAGTTGGCTTGAGAAGGCTGTCAAGGGAGGTTTTCGTGATTGGAATCTGTTGCGGACCGACTCGAATCTGGAGAGGCTTCGGGCGACCGCTTATTATCAGGAGCTGATGCGAAACCACTGAAGGTTTAAGCATGCCGGGTGTAAGACATGGGTTCAGCTATGATCCGTAAGAGTGTCCATCATAAAGTTTTTTCCAGGGTGCGGCCGGACTATTGGGTTTGCCTGCTGCTGGTGGTTGCGACGCTATCTGTCTATTGGCCGGTAAAGGACTTTGAATTTGTCAACTTTGATGACCCGCTGTATGTTGCCGACAACCGTTATGTTCAGAAGGGGCTTACCTTAGAGACCGTTAGGTGGTCTTTTACGGATGCCACGCGCAAGACCAATTATTGGGTTCCGCTGACCTGGCTGTCGATTTTACTGGACTATGAACTGTACGGGATGAATGCCGGCGGGTACCATCTGACCAATGTGTTTTTTCATGTTCTCAACACGCTGCTGGTGTTTATTGTTTTCCGGCGACTCACCGGCGCTTTATGGCAGAGCGCCTTTGTAGCGGCGCTGTTTGCGCTGCATCCGCTGCATGTAGAATCGGTAGCCTGGGTGACGGAGCGTAAAGATGTGCTGAGCACCTTTTTCTGGCTGCTGACCCTGCTCAGTTACGGCGGGTATGTTGGGCGGCCCGGGGCCGGGCGGTATCTGCTGGCGCTTTTATTATTTATTCTGGGGATGATGTCCAAGCCGATGCTGGTAACGCTGCCGTTTGTGTTGCTGCTGTTGGATTACTGGCCGCTGGGCCGGTTGGGGTCGGGTGGTGTTTTAGCGAATTTAGCGCGACCGGCGACGGTTCTAAAACTAATTTGGGAAAAGGGGCCGTTTTTTATAATCATCGCTATTGCCGGGGTGGCGACTTTTCTGACGCAGCAGGAGGCCGGGGCGGTAAAGTCTCTGGCAGCAATTCCGCTGGAAGTCAGAATCACGAACGTGCTGGTTGCGTACGTGAGTTATATCGGCAAGATGTTCTGGCCGGCACGGTTGTCATTTTTATATCCTCATCCCGGGGCATTGCCGGCGTGGCAATGGTCCGGGGCCTTATTGATTCTGGGGGCAATCACGTATGCGGCATTCAGGTTTGCAAAGGAGCGCCTCTATTTAGCTGTCGGCTGGCTGTGGTATCTGGGGACTCTTTTTCCGGTGAGCGGACTTATTGTAATCGGGCCTCATGCCATGGCGGACCGGTACACGTATGTGCCGCTGATCGGGTTGTATATGATGATGGCCTGGGGTGTTGCGGGAGCAGTGGCGCGGTGGCGATATAAAACGATGGGTCTTGCGCTGACGGCGGCGGTTACGCTGGCGTTCTTTGCAGGGGCGGCCGGCAAGCAGGTCCGATACTGGCAAAACAGCATGACGCTGATGGAACATGCGCTGGATGTGAATGCTGACAACACAGCCGCCCACATCAACCTGGGGATTGCATTAGGATCTAAAGGACGGACAGCGGATGCGATCCGGCACTACCGGGAGGCGTTGCGGATAGATCCGAATTATGTAGATGCATACAACAATTTAGGAGTTGTCCTGGACAATCAGGGAAAGACAGCGGATGCGATCCGGCACTACCGGGAGGCCCTGCGGATAGATCCGAATTATGCAAAGGCGCACAATAATTTAGGAAATGCTTTATTGCGGGAGGGCAAGACAGAGGAAGCAATAATGCATTATTTAAAGACAGTTCAGATAGATTCGGGATATAAAGCCGCTTATTATAACCTGGGGAATGTGTTTTTTGCTCAAGGAAATTTCGATGAAGCCATAAACCATTATTTAGTCGCGTTGCGGATTGATCCTACATATGCGGAGGCGCATAATAACCTGGGATCTGCGCTGGCAAAGGAAAACCGGATAGATGAGGCGATTGTCCATTATCAGAAAGCATTAGCAATTGCCCCAGCCTATATTGATGCCGTCAAGAATTTGGCGATGGTATATGCTGCGCTGGGAAAATATGATATGGCCCGCGATTTTTTTCATAAATGGATAGCCATTCGGCCGGATCAATGGCAAGCGTACTATTCCATTGCCGGCACCTATGCCCGCCAGAAGAAGATTGATGAATCCCTTCGCTGGTTGCAAAAGGCGGTGGATATGGGTTTCGACGGCTGTAATTTTTTGGAAAAAGATGAAGATTTTAAAAACATCAGGCAACCTTCATATTGTCAAGATCTTATGAAGAATCATTGAACCCCGAATTCAACCTGGAAGTTGCTTCCTCTTTCGTTGCACTTTGAGTTTGAATTCGGGATTATAATTGTTTTTGATGTGTTAAATATGTTCAAGGAGTCTTGTATGTATCGTGACCAGAAGGTTATTGTTGTCATGCCGGCCTACAATGCAGCCCAGACATTACAAAAAACGTATGATGAGGTCATGGCGCAGGAAATTGTTGATCTGGTCATCGTGGTTGATGACGGCAGTTCGGATGAAACGGTACTGATTGCCAAAACACTACCGAACACGATCGTTTATATTCATAAAAAAAATTGTGGTTATGGTGCCAACCAGAAGTCATGCTACAAGATGGCGCTGGAAGCAGGCGCCGACATTATTATCATGGTGCATCCGGACTATCAGTATACTCCCAAATTAATACCGGCTATGGCGTCGCTGATCGGTAACAAACTGTACCATTGCGTCCTGGGTTCCAGAATTCTTGGGGGGTATGCCATCAAAGGCGGTATGCCGGTCTGGAAATATATTGCCAATCGAATTCTGACCCTGATCGAAAATTTATTGCTTGACGCCAAGCTGTCCGAATATCACACTGGATATCGGGCTTTTTCAAGGGAACTGATACAAAAATTGCCCATTGAAAGCAATTCAGACGATTTCGTTTTCGACAACCAAATGCTTGCCCAGGTCATCTGGTTCGGCCACACCATTGCCGAGGTCAGCTGCCCGACAAAATATTTTGCCGAAGCTTCTTCCATTAATTTGGTGAGAAGCATCCAGTATGGAATGGGTTGCTTGTTGACCGGTTTAACGTTCCGCCTGGTAAAACTGAAAATGACGTCATCGGAATTATTTCCCGAGCTGGAAAAAAATGAGTCGATCCGCTAACAATCGATTTCAAGATTTTTTTGAAGAAGACAAATATATTCTGCTGAAGAATTACCTTTATAATTATCTTCTTCGGAAAAGCGCTGTTGAAAAAAGCCTTCACAAAGAAGATATAAAACTGGCTTTGGAAATAGGCAGCGGAATTTCTCCTGTGATGACAAGGACAAACCGAATCATATATTCAGACGTATCTTTTGGTGCGCTTCAAATTTTAAAACGCGCCCTTGAAAATCAACGATATGTTGTTGCCGATGGCATGAAGCTTCCGTTTAAGCCCGGTGTATTTTCACACGCGATATGTTCTGAGGTGTTGGAACATTTACAGGATGATTGTAAAGCGTTAAATGAGCTGTCCCGTGTGATGAGTCCATCCGGAAGTCTTATTCTTACTGTTCCCCACAGAAAATTATATTATAGCAATGATGACCGTTTTGTTAATCACTTTCGCCGCTATGAAATTTTTGAATTGGAAGAAAAGTTAAAGGCGGCAGGCCTCATGCCGATGCATATTCAAAAAGTGTTGGGCCCGCTGGAAAAGGTGACAATGAGCCTTGTCGTATTTTGTTTTTCGAAACTTCGAAAGTTAAACTCAAAAAGAGTAAAAGCGATTCCAAAATACAGGGCAATTCAATTTTTTGTCCCATTATTTAAATGGGCTAATCGACTCTTCATGGGACTGGTATGGCTTGATGCCAGGATGATGCCGCGTGCCTTTGCAACCGTCCTGCTAATAAAAGCGCAAAAGAAATAATGATATGCCGGTATAAACAGCCATGACAAGCCAGAAAAATATTCACAATATATTTATCCGTACTCGCTCGGAATTCTGGATCTGTCTGTTTTTGATAATGGCAACCCTTGCGGTATATGGTCAGGTGCGGCATTTTGATTTTATAAATTTTGATGATCCCCTGTATCTTAGCGAGAATCCGCATGTAAAGAAAGGCTTGAGCTGCCGAAGCATAATCTGGGCATTTACCACTATCCATGCGGCGAATTGGCACCCCCTAACCTGGCTATCCCATATGCTGGACGTACATTTCTATGGTATGAATCCAGGGCCGCATCATCTGACCAATCTTCAATTTCACATTGCAAACACCCTGTTGGTGTTTTTCGTCTTCAGGCTGATGACCGGGGCGTTATGGCGAAGCGCTGTGATAGCGGTTCTGTTTGCGCTCCACCCGCTTCATGTGGAATCGGTCGCATGGGTTGCTGAACGCAAAGATGTATTGAGTACATTTTTCTGGATGTTAACCTTGCTGCTCTACACCTGGCATGTCAGGCGTCCGGCGACACCCAAATATCTTGCGGTGATTCTGTGTTTTAGCCTGGGACTTATGTCTAAACCGATGCTGGTTACGGTCCCGGTTATATTCCTGCTGCTGGATTGCTGGCCTTTAGGCCGTTTCCAGGACGGGCCTCGGGTTGATGACAAAAATGCGCGGCCGGGTAAAACGTTCCTTTTCTTAGTTTGTGAAAAAATACCTTTCTTTATTCTATCGGCAGCTTCGGGCGTTGTGGCGATTTTGGCTCAACAAAAAGGAGGTTCTTTAAGTGCTCTATATGTAATTCCTATCAGTGCCAGGATCGCCAATGCATTGGTTTCTTATGTCGCATATATCGGGAAGATGATCTGGCCCTCTAAACTTGCTGTTATCTATCCGTATTCCCATAATTTGCCGCTATGGCAGATAACCGCGGCCGGTTTAATCATCATTTCCATTTCCTTAATGGTTTTCAAGGTCAGATGGCGACAGCCCTTCTTTATTTTCGGCTGGTTGTGGTATCTGATAACGTTAATTCCCGTTATTGGTCTGGTGCAGGTAGGCTTTCAGTCAATGGCAGACCGTTACACCTATGTCCCCATTATAGGGCTTTTTATAATGATTGTTTGGGGAATTCCAGATAAGTTTTTCCAGCAGTGTTTTAGCAAAGCAGGTCTGGCAACAGCAGGTTCTGTTCTTCTATTCACGCTGATCGTAGCCACATGGGGACAGATTCGGTATTGGGAAAACAGTATTACGCTTTTTCAGCATGCGCTCAGGGTTACAGATAGAAATTATTTTGCCTACAATAACTTAGGCGTTGCCTTGGATAATCAGGGAAAGACAGAGGCGGCCATTCAGAATTTTATAAAGGCATTACAGATAAATCCTGATTTTGCGCATGCGCATTTTAATTTAGGGAACGCTTTGGCAAAGCAGGGAAAATCAGAGGAAGCAATAAGACATTATTCAAAGGTGTTGCAGTTAGATCCGGGGCATGTCGATGTCCGCAACAACCTGGGTAACATTATGTCGGGAATGGGGAAATTTGCTGAAGCCGCTGTTTATTATGCCCAGGCCTTGCGATTAGATCCGAGTTTTTCTCAAGCACACAATAATCTGGGGGTTGTTCTATCAAAACAGGAAAGGACAGAGGAAGCGATAAAGCATTATTTAAAGGCATTGCAGTTAGACTCTGAATATACGGAAGCGTACTATAATTTAGGAAATACACTGTCAGCCCGGGGTCGGTTCGATGAAGCCATTCATTACTATTCCAAAGTAGTGCATTTAGCTCCTGAGCATATTGAGGCAATCATTAATCTGGGAAATGTGCTGGCCAAACTGGGAAGGTCAAAAGAGGCTATCAGCCAATATAAAAAGGCGCTTCAATTACAACCGGACAACCTGTTGGCAAGTAACAACCTTAGAGAAACGAAGGCGATTCAGGAGAAGATGGATCGTGCGATTGTGAAGTTGCAGAAGGCGATCGCACAAAATCCGGATGATGCTGTTGCACATTATGAACTGGGGCAGATGTATAAAAGCAGGGGAGAACTGGAGATTGCCGCAGTTCATTATCGGGAGGCGTTATCGATTGACCCTGCATTTTTTGGATCTTCGAAGAATCTGGCGATCATCTATGCGATGCAGGGTAACTATGATACGGCCCGTTCCATCCTTAAAGAGAGCATTGCCGTTCGACCGGATCAGTGGGAAGCTTACTATTACATTGCCGGCACCTATGCCCGGCAAAAGAAAATCGAAGAAGCGGTTCAATGGCTCAAGCAGGCCGTTGAAAAGGGATTTGACAACTGGGATCTTCTTAAAACCGATCAGAATCTTGAAAGAACCAGAACAACATCATATTATAAGGAGCTTTTGAGAAATCACTGAATTCAGAGCCATTTTAATACAGACGACGGAACTTTAAACCCCCAAAAGGTTATCGTGTTTTAAGGCCCTTTTCCTCACCAGGGGCTGATAACTTTTAAAATTTATCAATACGAACGATATGATCGATTATCAACACAAAGAACGGGCGGCAACCGGAATGAATCGTTTTGTTAGGCTTATTCTCATTGGCGCATTGTTTATTCTGACTGCTTCTATCGTGATACTTTCATCGGTTCCGCCCGTCAGCCGGGATGCCCTTACCCACCACCTGGCAGTCCCCAAGTTATATCTTAAACACGGCGGGATTTTCGAAATACCCCATGTCGTGTTCTCATATTTTCCAATGAACATTGACCTGTTGTATTTAATTCCGCTTTATTTCGACAATGATATTGCAACCAAATACATACACTTTTCTTTTGCGCTTCTAACCGCCTGGTTGATTTTTAACTATTTGTATAAGCGGTTGGATTTATTCTATGCGCTTTTAGGGGCACTTTTTTTTCTGTCACTACCCTTAATTGTAAAACTGTCGATTACGGTTTATGTCGATTTGGGTCTTGTTTTTTTTTCCACCGCAGCGATCATTTATTTTTTTAAATGGATAGAGAGTCGATTCAAATTAAAACATTTGATGATTTCCGCCTGCTGGTGCGGACTTGCACTTGGAACCAAATACAATGGTTTGGTGATATTGTTTCTGCTGACGCTTTTTGTGCCGTTTGTCTATGTAAGAAAGCGTCCTGCCGGCGGGTTAAATCAAGCCAAGGCAGTGGGGTATGCAGCAATTTTCATGGCCGTGGCACTATTAGTCTTTTTACCGTGGATGATCAGAAATTATCAATGGACACAAAATCCGATCTACCCCCTTTATCATAATTGGTTTTCTCAGCAACAAATAGCTGCGCCTGCTGACATAACGAACGAAAACGATGACAATAATGGAAATACAGGCACCAAATTAAAGGCCGGCTCGACCCGATCCCAAAAGCAGCGGATAGGGCTGTTTGGTTACCGTAAGATCATTTACAACGAATCCTGGTGGGAAATCGCACTGGTGCCTTTAAGAATTTTTTTTACGGGCAAGGATGGAGATCCCCAATATTTTGACGGCCGGCTGAACCCTTTGTTGTTCATATTGCCGTTTTTTGCTTTTATTCTTTCCCCAAAAGCGCATTCTCAGTCTGAAACCGAAAAATGGATATGGCTCGTATTTTCGCTTTTATTTTTAATGATCACGTTTTTTCAAGTCGAGATGCGAATCAGATATGTTGCCCCCATTGTTCCCCCGCTGATTATACTGTCCATGATGGGCTTGCACCAGATATATGTTACGGTCACAGCTCGATACCCCGCCGGTTCGTCGATAATACCCCGCGCGGTCATAACCGCTGTTGCGGGTATGATGCTGCTGATAAATGCGTTCTATATAATGCATCAATTCAGAGAAGTCCAACCGATCGCTTACTTAAGCGGAAGGGTTGGGCGTGATGAGTATATTGAAGCCCGCCGCAAGGAATACCCGGCAGTTCAATTTGCAAATAAGAATCTACCCGCCGCAGCTAAAATTTTAAGTATTTTTCTGGGAAACCGGATTTATCATAGCGATAAAATAATGATTTCCGATCCGAACGTGTTCCTTGGCGCTGTTAAAAAATCAGATTCCCCCCAAGAGATATCGATTGATTTAAGAAAGATAGGTCTGACGCATTTGATTATTCGTATGGATCTGTTTGAAAGCTGGATCGATAATAACTTTAGTGAAAAGAAAAAAGAATTGATAAAACTATTTTTTAAAGAGAATATGCAATTGCTTTATTATAAAAATGGTTATGGTTTGTATGAAGTTAAGGAATAACCCGTTGTTTTTTATGAATCAGAGACCAATTTGTTAATTCCTAAAAATTCTTTATCATCAAATAAAAGCTCAAATGAGTCCGAATTTTTGGATCCATAGAGCTCCATAACCGATTCGGCAATTTTATCGACATATAATCCGATGGGAAACATATTTTCTGTTCTCAACTCGGAAACAAGGGTATCTTTTCCTTGTTTTATGGCGGATCTCATTTTTTTGCCATCATATGTTTCTTTGCATAAAAGGGAGAATGACTCTTTGCTGATATTTATAAATTCCCTGCCCTTGAGCTCTTTATCCAAGAATGCAAATTCTTGGATGGTTAGCTCGTTCTTTTCAATATCCTTGCGAATTATATATTTTTGTTTCATTTTACCCCCCTAAGTGAAAAGATAAATATCCAATAAGATAAAAATTAATATAATTATTACGGCATCTTGTGGAATATTTGAGCAGCTGTGATCAGAATAAAACTATCGAGGACCATTCAACAATAGATTGAATGCAGTATTGTTCATTTCGATTTGCATATGGGCTTGGTATTTTTCTTAATATTTTTCATTATAGATAATAGCAATCGAATATACAACCTTTAAAATTTTAGCAGGGGCCGGTTTCTGACTGACCCCGCTGGTTCTGAATATGGTCATGATTGTAAAAAAACTTCAGCCTTGATAATGATCCGATTGGTTGCCGGGTAATTGCAAATGTTTATCAACTCTGCAGTTGCATAAAAAGCATGACACCCAACAAAAAAAAGGATATTAACGGAGCGCTTGAATAAGTTCGGGCCTGTTCACCGAGCAAATAATGAATTCGTCAATTAATTAATCGGGAATGATACCCGGGTCATATATGAATTCGTATGGAATATAGTATGTTAGTGGATAATGAAAAAATATCCTCCGCGTTAAATTTTTGTCAAAGCTGGAAGGAAATTCTCGCAAAAAGTATCGTTTCGGTGGATCAGCTTGAAAAATATTTTGATATAGATAGCGCCGGACTTCAGAACGTAACCTCCCTTTATCCCATGCGAATCAACCCCTATTTTTTGTCTTTAATTCAGAAAAAAAATGATGCCATCTGGAAGCAGGCTGTCCCCGATGTAAAAGAAATTGAAAGCGATTTTTATTCCGATGATCCGCTTTTTGAAGAAATCCAGTCACCGGTACCGAACCTGATTCACCGTTATCCCGGCCGGGTCCTTTTTATGGTGTCGAACCAGTGCGCAATGTTTTGTCGCTATTGCATGCGCAAGCGCAAACTCGGGAGTTCTCAGCCCATCAACAGCAAAAGCATCAACAATGGAATCGCATACATCAGAAAAAACAATAATATAAACGAGGTCATACTTTCCGGGGGAGATCCGCTCCTGCTGGACGACGATGTCATAAACTGGATTTTAATGCAGTTGCGGGCCATCCCCCACATTGATATTATTCGCATCCATACCCGGACGCCCTCTTCACTGCCGCAACGGGTGACCTTTGCCCTGGTCAATATCATCAAAAAATATCACCCTGTATACATCAACACCCATTTTAATCATCCGACCGAGATTACGGGTGCTGCGGCGGAGGCCTGCATACGGCTCGCCGATGCAGGGATTCCGTTGGGCTGCCAGACTGTTTTGCTGAAAGGGGTAAACGATAACGAGGCGGTCATGAGGGAGCTGATGCTGAAATTATTAAGATTAAGGGTAAAGCCCTATTACCTACACCAAGTCGATCTTGTTAAGGGGGCTGCTCATTTTCGAACATCAGTTCAAACCGGTATTGATATTTTAAAGCGCCTGCAAACCGATGCATCGAGCCTTTGTATTCCGTCTTATATGATTGACCTGCCCGGGGGGTATGGTAAAATCCCGTTGCAGCCGGAATATGTGAAAGATTTAAAGCAGAAAGTTGATTGCCCATAATGTTAAAGATAGTACTTAAGGCGGTAATTCGAGAACAACATTCGTATTGGGGGTAGATTATGATGGATTATCTGTTGTCCGGTAAAGCAAAAAAAATACGTGATGAAATACGTGATTTTGTCCGGTGGGTTCCCCGGGAGATGATTTTGGACATGGACAATGATAAAATACGTTTCCCCAAATCGTTTTTACAGGAAGCCGGCAGGCGCAACCTGATGGGGTGCCGTTATCCCGAAAAATGGGGCGGAAGAGGACTGGACTGGGTTACCACCTGTATGGTAATGGAAGAGGTCGGAACGCTTGGATATATTTTTGCCTGTGTATTTGGGGTTGGGGCGGAGCTGGTTTGCGATGCAATTTGTCAGCACGGTACGGATGAGCAGAAAGAAAAATATATGAGTCCCCTGCTGCGGGGAGAAATTTTTGCAGCCGAATGCCTGACCGAACCCCGCGGTGGCTCTGATTTTTTTGGGACATCGACCATTGCGGAGAATAGGGGCGATTATTTTCTGATTACCGGCCAAAAAAGATTTATTGTCGGAGCTGAAGGTGCGGACTATTTTCTGGTGTATGCCCGCACAGATCCTTCGGCAGAGCCCCATAAGGCGTTGACCTGTTTTATAGTCGACCGAGGTCCGGGAGTTGAAGTCAAATATATTTATGGACTTTTGGGATGTCGGGGCGGGGGTGCCGGACGGCTTGTTTTTAAAAACGTGAAGGTTCCAAAACAGAACATTGTCGGCAGGTTGAATGGCGCCTATGATGTTTTCAATACCATGATGATTCCCGAGCGGCTAGGGACCGCAGCGATGACAGTCGGCGCCGCAAGGCCGGCCTTGGAAATTGCAACCGGCTATACGACCCGAAGAAAGGCTTTTGGCAAAACGATCAATCAGTACCAGGGCGTCAGTTTTCAAATAGCTGAAGCGGCCATGCTGCTGGATGTCTCACGCGCCATGATCTATACGACTTCCCGGGCGGTGGATGACAAAATCGACCCCGGGCGCATCCGCATGTTGGTTTCAGAAACCAAGAAATTCGTAACAGAAGCATGTCAGAAGGTTGTGCATAATTCGATGCAGGTAATGGGCGGCATCGGGTACACCAATATTTTTCCCGTCGAACGCATCTATAGAGATCTGCGGCTGTCCTCTATCTGGACCGGAACAAGTGAGGTGATGGCAATGGTCATCGCAAATGAATGGTATCGGCAATATGGCCAGATGAAAAAGGCCGGCTTATCACGCGATTATGAAAAAGACGCCGGAGAAGCTGATGCTGCTGATGAAAAAATATTTGAATAGCTTATAAACTCGGCGCATTTAAACCAATAAACAAGGAGATGGATATGGATGCTGTTTTCAAAAAGCTGGCGAAACATTTGGATAATTTGCCGGGAGGCTTTCCGGCCACAGAATCCGGAGTCGAAATCAGGATTTTAAAACGGCTGTTTACCCCCCAGGAGGCTGAAGTTGCGGTAAATCTTTCAATGATGCTGGAGCCGGCTTCTGCGATTGCCGAGCGGGTCGGCCTGCCGGAGGCGGAAACGGCCCAACTGCTGGCGGACATGTCAAAAAAGGGGCTTATCCTGCGATCTGCTAAAGGCGGGCAAACCCTGTACATGGCCGCCCAGTTTGTTGTCGGGATATGGGAATACCATGTTAATGATTTAGATGAGGGGTTGATCAAGGACTTCAACGAATATGTACCGCATCTGATGAACACCCAGTTAAAATTAAAAACCCAGCAGCTTCGTGTTATTCCTGTTTCTGCAAGTGTGAGTGCGGAGATGAACATCATGCCGTATGAAAAAGCCGAAGAGATTATCCGGGCTCAGTCAAAAATAATCGTAGCGCCCTGCATCTGCAGAAAAGAGCATAAAATAGTTGGAAAAGGGTGCGACAAACCCGAAGAAACCTGCCTGATTTTCGGCGGCGGCGCCTACTTCTACGAGGAAAACGGAATCGGCCGCTCGATAACCCAGGAAGAGGCCATGGCAATCTTAAAATCCGGAATCGAAGCAGGACTTGTTTTGCAACCCGGCAATTCCAAGAAACCGCTCAACATCTGCATGTGCTGCGGGTGCTGCTGCCAGATTTTAAAAAACTTGCGGTCACTGGATGAGCCGGCGAAGTTTGCATGTACCAGTCAATGTCGTTAACTTAAGCGATTGGCTTATAGCAAATATAAAATTTCCTGGATGATACCCGGTGATTTCGGGGG
>JARGFK010000023.1 GCA_029211065.1 Desulfobacterales bacterium | reverse complement strand
AAACCAACGCAATGACGGCGGCCAGCATGGCCGTGGGTGTTTTCTTTTTTTCTTCCGCCGGGGCTTGAGCTGTTTTCGGGGGCGGCAGGCCAGCAGCGCCCACGTCAATGGTGGCATCGGCCATGGTGGCTTCCAGATCCACCATGCTGGTGGCATCATCAATTTCGGCCTGGTCCACCTGAATGGCCTGTTTGAAAGCTTTAAAATCAGGAAAACGGTCTTCAGGGTCCTTTTCCAGGGCCTTGAAGATAGCCTTGCTGATCTGCGGCGGCAGGTTCGGCGCGTACTTGGATGGCGGCTCAGGGATCTCATTGAGGTGCGAAAACATGATTTGGGACGTTTCCGTGGCGGAAAAGGCCCTGCGGCCGGCAAACATTTCATAGAACACCAGGCCCAGGGAGTAAATGTCCGAACGCTGATCGATTTCTCTGGATTTGTCGAACCGTTCCGGCGGCGTGTAGTGAACCGATAGCATGCTGGCGGCCGTATCATGGGATGCGGTGGTGCCCATTTTGGCAATGCCGAAATCCATGATTTTGGCGTCGCCGTTTTTATTGATCATGATATTGGCGGGCTTGATATCCCGGTGCAGGATGCCGTGCTCGTGGGCATATTGAAAGGCATCCAGGGACTGCATGGCGATTTTATAGGCATGATTAAAAGGCAACAGCCCTTTTTGCTGCTGCAGCAGTTTTTTTAATTCAATCCCTTCCACATATTCCATGACGATGGCATAATTGTCGCCGTCCGGGAAAAACTCCAGCAGCTTGGTAATATTGGGATGGTCGAGTTTGGCCAGGATCATGGCCTCGTGGAAAAATTTCTTGACGACCTTTTGATTGTCCAGCGCCTGGGGGTTCAGCAGTTTCAGCGCAACGGTAGCGCCCTCGGAAGATGTGGCCATCCAGACGCTGCCGAAGCCGCCCTTGCCAAGGGCATTGGTTACATCATAGTCCCCTATCTTTTCGTTAATCATGTATCATTTCCTCAGGAGGCGCAGAAACCGGTTCAGCCAGGTCGGGGCACCTTCAACGGTGTCGATTCTCGCAATGACAACGGTAATGTTGTCATTGCCGCCGTTTTCATTGGCTTTTTCAATTAATTTTTTACTGATAGCGTCCGGGTCTCTGAACTCATAAACGGTTGCCAGTATTTCCTGATCGGGAACCTCTTTATAGAGGCCGTCGCAGCACAGCAGGACAAATTGATCCTTATGGATTCTTGCGGGCGTCGGGGAGGTGTCCACCTTCAAGTCTTCCTGAACACCGATCGCCCGGGTGATGATGTTTCCTTCGGGATGCGTCAGGGCTTCTTCCGCGCTGATGACGCCGGCCTTAACCAGGCTGGCAACGTAAGAATGGTCTTCGGTAAACTGGGTGATCTGATTGGCGAAAATGGAATATCCCCGACTGTCGCCGACGTGGGCATGGTACATGTCGGATCCCTGGAAAACAACCGCCGTCAGGGTGGAACCCAGCCCCTGTACGTCAGGGTCGCTCCGGCTTTTCTCCAGAACTTTTTGATTGGCCGCCTGAACTGACTTTTCAAGGGATTCCGGGATGCCGGCGCCGGTGTCGTCATAATAGGTCTGAATGAGCGTGTCGATTGCTAATTTGGAGGCAATGGACCCGCCGGCATGACCCCCCATGCCGTCGGCCAATGCCAGTAAAATTCCTTTTTTGTGGGCGGTGCCCTCCGGGGGGCAGAAAAACGCATGGGAGTCCTGATTTTCTTTTCGCTTCCTTCCGGGATCGGAAGCCGCTCCGATGGTAATTTGGCTCATCTGTCTTTATCCCTTATTCAGCTCTTCGGCATACCGGACCGGCCAAACGATGGAGTTTTCTTCTTTTTTAACATAGCCGTCTTTGCCGTACCACAGGTTCATCTGGAAGACATATTGCGGTCCGAACTTATGTTTGGTCTTGGACCAGTATCCCACATGGGTCAATACGTTCGTAAAGGGATGTCCCGTGGGCAGGGCCGGGTTCTGTTTCTTCGTGTCCACCAGGACTCTTAATTCCTCTATGGTGGGGAGTCGCCAGCCTGCGTAGCCTTTGACTTCAAGCGTCCGGCAAAATTCATTGGCATCGTCCCAGGACACGGCGATGGTTTTGGGGGTTTGCAGCCACATCAGACTGGTGACCCGATCCGTAACGGTGCCGTCGCCGTTTTCCACAAAGCGGGCGAGCACTTTTCCGGTTTTGCGGTCCTTGACTTTTCCATCGCCGATGTAAGCAAATCCTTTGGGTTCTTCTTCGATGGAAAGCGATGCCGTCTTTACTATCCCCTCGGCATCATCGGCATTGCGGGCCGCCACTGAAAAATTGATGTCGCCGGTAATATCCAACTTTTTAGTAAAGCGCCAGCTGGTGCCGGAACCGGTCATGTCATAACGGTCGCGGCCGATTAAAAGCGAAACCCCCTTGGCCGGCTTGTCGGTGCTGGCTGTAAAGGTAAACTCCTTGCCGGCATAGCCTTTGGGCGGATTCACCTGGGCGGCAAGGACATTGACCGGTTCCAGTGGTTTCTTGGTGGTGGTGATAATGCCTTCACGGGACTGGCCCTGGGCGCCGTCCTTGTTTTTTGCGCCGACCCGGTATTTGTTTTCCCCCAGCTTGTCTATCTTGGCAACGTATTTCCAGTCGATTCCGGAGCCCGTCATTTGATAGACATCGCCCTCAATGGCGATAAATACGGACTCGGATGGTGCGGTGGTTTTGGCATTTATCTCAAAGCTGTCGCCGGAATATCCCTTGCCGGGGCTGACGACATTCACATCAACCGCCGCAACATTGGGGATGGGCAGCGGGCTTCGCTTCGTCAGCAAATCACCGCCGCGGGATTGCCCGGTTGCGCCGTCCGTATTTTTGGCAATAACGGTAAACTGTTTTTTGCCGATATCCGCAATGGTCTTTTTAAAGCGCCAAGTATTCCCGGCGCCTTCCATGGGAAATTCCTGACCGTCGATCTGAATGGCGACGGTATTTGCCGAGCGGTTGGTCCTGGCCGTGATGGTAAATTCTTCGCCGGCATATCCCTCCCGGGGGGTGGTCTCCACCTGGACGATGTTCACCGCGGCTGCCTTGACGACAAGGTTGCCTTCTTTGGCGCGCCCCTTGACGCCGTCTTTGTTTAGTGCGGCAACTGAAAAGTCAACGCTGCCGGTGTCTTCAAGGGCCCTGGTCAGAGACCAGTTCGTACCGGAACCCTGCATTTTATAGCGGTTGCCCTTGATGAGTATTTCAACCGTATCCGCCGGCTGGTCCGTTCTGGCGCTAAACTTGAAATTTTCGCCTTCGACGCCCCGTTGGGGTTCCACTGTCAACGCTTCAATATTGGCGACTTCCGCTCGTCTCGGGATGATGGTAAACTCACCCGGGCGGGGTTTGCCGCTGATCTCTCTTTCATTCAACGCGGCGATTTTGTATGCGGTTTTCCCTGTTTTTTCGGCGGTTGCGCTGTAGGTCCATTCCGTGCCGGCGCCTTTCATGCGGTGTTTCTGTCCATCGATATCGATCAGGACTTCGGATGCCGGGGCGCTGGTTTTGGCTTTTACCAGGAAGGTGTCGCCGGGATACCCCTTGTCCGGGCTGACTTCGGCGGCGACAATCTCAACTGCCGGAACCACGGAGAGTTTATTGATGACAAACTGGCCGCGCTGATCAACGTCGGTTCTGAATCGGCCCCGCGCAATTTTGGTGCCGGCAATTTTGGATATTTGAAAAATGATATTTTCATCAAAAATCAGGTTTTCAAAATCGAGCACATCGAAAGTATTGTCCAGCAGCGCCTTGCGGATGGAATAGGCGAACAGACCCAGATCGTCGGTATTCTTGCTGCCGGGCCAATGCTGGTCGCCGAAGGCAATGAGTTCTCGTGAGCGCCGGCCGGCCAATTCCAAAACTTTTTCGGTGTAGCGCAGGTCAAATGGTGAAACGGTCGTGGCCCGGGGTCTGAAGAGCTTGCTTGAGAAGGGAGAGTCGGTAATGACGCACAGGTTTTTAGCCTTGAACTTGTCGGAAGCGAATACTTCTTCGGATACGGCCGCATGATTGATCCAGGTCATTTTGGACGTTTCTTTGCCGTTTTTGGGAATCCAGTAGGTTTCGCCCTGGTCGTCTTCTTTGCTGTGGCCGAAAAAGAGGATCAACAGATTGTCTTTTTCGGTCAACCCTGTCGCAAACTTGTCCAGGTAGGTCAAAATGTTGACCAGGTCGGGTTTTTCTTTGGTGGTATCGGTCAGCAGGACGATGTTTGATTTTTTAAAATCATATTTTTCGGTGAGAACTTTGGCTATTGCTTCAGCATCTTTGACGGGGCTTTTCAGTTCGGGCCAGGCATCGTACTTGTTGATACCGATGATCAGTGCATGATTGGTGCCGCTATCAGCCACATTTTTATCTGCGACCGCAGATATTCCTTTTGCGGCAAAACCTGCCCAGAAAAAAACGACAAGGCCGGCGAGTATTATAGCGATTGATTTAGAAACAGTCATCAATAACTACTGTCCGTCAAAAGGGGGTTTTAAGTAAATCCGGGCGATTTAATTGCACTGTCTTGACAGTTCCAAATTATAGGTTGAGAATCGGCAACTGTCAAGAAATGATTGATATTCTACCGGGTTTCATGTTAGATTTGTAGTTATAAAACATGCGTCCGTTCATCTGGCTCAGACCGACACCCAAAAACCTTAAACGGATCTGCATTTGTGAGCCATGATTATTTACTATTCCATTCCGCCTCATACGCCCGAACGATTTGAATCCCGAGCAGACACCATCATCATCGGCCGCAGCCAAAAGGACGGCCAGTCGATTGATCTGGATTTATTGCAGGATGAATATGCGTCTCACCGGCATGCCCGCCTGACCTTTGGGAACGATCAATACTGGATTGAGGATCTCGGCAGTCGCAACGGCACCCTTGTAAACGGAAAAGCGATTTCTAAAAAAACTCGCCTCACTCCCCGGTCAATACTGCAGATCGGGGAAACGGTTATGACCGTCCAGATGGAGGCGGCTCCCGTTGCGGCAGCAACCGTGGATCAGGAGGAGCTGGAAGGGACCATCATCAATACCGATGATGTAATGATGTCGATTACAAAGACCGAGCGGGGGGACGCCTTTGGGATGCCGGCCCAGGAATGGCGAAAGCTGAAAGCGTTTAACGATCTTTGCCAAAGCATTGGCAAGGCCGGCACCATCGATATGCTGGATAAAGTTCTGGTTGATCAGCTTAAGCAGGCGATGCCCTGCGCCCAGCGCGGCGCCATCTTAATGCCGGATTCGCGCGGGGAACTGCTCCTTAAGGCACACTGGCCGGCGGGGGACCATTCCGTCAGTACGACCTTGTCCAAGCGGGCCTTTGCGAATCGCGAAGCCTTTATCTGGGCTGCGCCGTCGGAAGCTAAAACCGGACCGGCCTCCCCGCACAGCGCTGTTTACTTCAAAGTCCAGGCGGCCATATATGTGCCACTGACAATCGGCGAGCAGGCGCTGGGTGTCATCTATGTGGACAACTATTTGAGCCGGGAAGCCTTTTGCCCTGCCGATCTGGAATTGCTCAGGGCCATAGCCGGCCAGGTATCCGTATTTTTAAGGGATCATGTCTTGCGTGAAGATCTCAGACGCAAAGAAGCGGCCCAGAACAATCTGATGCGGCAATTTTCATCGGAAAGCGCCAAGCGGGTGATGGACAAATACGGCGGCATGCGCGGCGGCGGCGAAAGGGTCGATCCGGTGACGATCCTTGTGACGGACGTCCGGAATTTCACATCCCTGAGCGCCCAAATGGACCCGGACGATGTTGTCCGCATGCTCAACGAGATGTTTGACGCTTTTGTTCCGATCATATTTGAGTACGACGGCGTCGTTGATAAATACGTTGGTGATTCGGTCCTGGCGGTTTTCGGCAGCCCGGACCACGACGACCGCCAATGGGAAAAGGCGATGCGGGCAGCTATGGAAATGCAACAGGCCATCGAAAAACTATGTGAAGGCAGAAAGGTTCGACGCCTGCCCGTTTTCCAAGTGGGTATCAGCATTCACTCCGGCGAAGTCATCCATGGGTTTATCGGATCCGCCAAACGCATGGAGTACACCGTCATCGGGGATACCGTCAATATGGCCGCCCGCCTTTGTGACGGCGCAGATCCGGGCGAGATCATCATCAGCAAGTCCGTATATGAACGTGTTTACCAGATGGTGGAAGTCCTGCCAAAGATGATAAGGACCAAACATCCGGACAAAGAACCCGATCTGGAAGCGTATATTATCAAAAGGGTCAGATAATGGGGCGTTCTCTATAGGTCTCGGGGAGTAAAAAAAAGAGGCTTATGGGAAAATTTATTTTTAGACCCGGCACACCACCACGCTGACATTATCCTTGCCGCCGGCCGCGTTGGCGGCATCAACCAGATGCGTGGCAATCTGGTCGACCTCATGGAGATCGGTCAGAATTTTTAAAATGTTTTTATCAGTCAGCATATCCGTGAGGCCGTCACTGCACAGAAGGTAAACATCGCCCGCCTGCCATTTCTCCCAGGAGATGTCCGCCGATGCCATTTTATTGGGTCCGATGGCCCGGGTAATAACATGCTTGGCCGGCTCGGCGCCCTGTCGGCCGCTTTTTTCCCATTGTGCAAGAGCGGAGTGATCGGTTGTCAGCTGCTTGAGATTGCCGACCCGCCAGCGATACAGGCGGCTGTCTCCCACGTGAAACCACAGCATGAAATCCTCTTTGACCGGAACCAGACCCACAATCGTCGTCCCCATGAACCGCTTCAGGTTGTATTTTACATTGCGCTCATAGAGCAGTTGATTGGCTTCTTTGACTGCATCTTCGACAATGGCGGAAAGACATATCACTTCCGTGGGGATTCCTTCGGCATCCGTGATATCGGCGAGTTCCTGCAATAAAATGTCCGGGTGTAGACGCTCCTTCAAGACCCCGATGGCGGTTTTGCTGGCTTCGGCACCGCGTTCATGCCCCCCCATTCCATCCGCCAGCAGCATAAAATGACCGGATTCATCAATAAGGATATGGTCTTGATTGTCCCCCCGGGAGCGACCGGGATCCGAGATGCCGCTGGCATGAATGTGCGGCATGTTAACCTTCATATGAACGCGCTCGGTTGTTTTCATTTCGTTTGCCCTATGGTTCAGTCCGGATCAACAACCTGGGTCTTTTCATCGATGCCCAGGTCATAACTTTTGGTTTTGGTATTGTCGACCGCTTCCGGCGGAGCTGAAACATTAAATTTTAGAACTGTTCGGGGACCCAACTGTATCCGGTCTCCATCGGCAATCGGTTCACGGCCGGCAGCAATGTCGCGTCCATTGATCTGAGTTCCGTATTTACTGCCCAAATCCCGAATAAAAAACCGGTTGGCGTCTAAATAAATTTCAGCATGCCTTCTGGATATGGCCTTGTCCGGGATGGCGATATCGTTGTCATCGCCGCGTCCAATCGATATGGCGCCGGTCAGCTCAAAAGTTTTTCCTTTATCCAGACCTTGATTTTCAACAACCGTCAGGGTGGCCGCCGGAACCGCTATTTCCGCGACTGCACCGACTTTATCTGCATTCTCGGCATTCCCCCAAAATACGGTTTCATCCTCAATATCCCGCGCGATTTTCCCGTGCGGTTCGGGACAATCGGTCCGGGCAAGCATTTGCACGGCCGCTGCAGCGCCTTTTTGCCGTCGGCGAAACCACCAGAAGACGCCCCCGGCCGCTGCAAGGAGCAATGCCGTTAATGCTGCCAGTTGAACGATAAATCCGCCGGCAGGTCCTTCTTTTTGCGCGGTTGAATCCGGCGGCAGCACCGGGGAAATTGGCGCCGCCGCCACCTCCCGGGTCATTTCGGTGATCCCGCTCTGTCCCTTGATGTCGATTATCTCCACCCGAAGAACATGCAATCCGGCGGACAGTTCTGCGGTAGGCCAATCGAATGTGTCAAACGGCGGGGACGTAATTTCCCCTTTCAGGGCGCCATCAACATAATAACGGAGCTTTGCGGTGGTTTGCTCCGGTACAATGTTTACTTTCACCTTCAGGATATCGGCGGATTGATCACTGGGCGTAATATCGGCGAAATTCACTGACGGCGGCTGGAGGACCGGCAGGGGCGGAACCCAGAACCGCTTTTCGTCCTGACTCTGCCGGCCCTGGTGCTGAACCTTTATTACCAGTGAATGTTCACCGCTGGGAGTCTGGGAGTTGTATGTCAGCAGGTACTGGTTTTTCAGCTGATCGGCCAGCGTTTGATAGAAGCCTTGCAACTGCTCCAGCGAGGCGGCCAGCAAACTGCGGCCGCCGGTCAAATTGGCGATACGTCCCAATTCCTTGGCGTCGACTTTCGGCCCGACACCGATCGTGTAGATCGGGACCCGGATTGTTTTGGTGGTAGCCAGATCGATGACATCGGTGACGTTATGCGTACTGCAGGGCCCGTCGCCGCGCTCGTCTTTTCCGTCGGTGAGCAGAATAACGGCCCGTCGGCCCCTGGGAATTTCCGCGGCCTTTTTGACGGCTTCAAAAGCGGTATCGTAAAGGCAGGTATAGGCATTCGGTTTGGCCTCAAGTCCTTTAACGGCTGAAATTACGGCGTCATGATCGGAACTGAAATCGGAGTGGAGCCGGGGGTCCCTGTTAAAACTGAAAAGCGCCAGACGGTCATCGGCAGAAAGCATCGCGATAAAATCGGCAGCGGCTTTCCTGGCCGCTTCCATTGAGGTCTGGCCGGCGGTATCACGCGCCTGCATGCTGCCGCTGGTATCAATGGCCAGCACAACGGACATGGGATCGGCGGTGGGGGCTACTTTCTTAATGGTCACGGACTGACCGTCCTCGAGCGCTTTAAAATCCGAGGGGGCCAGATTGCTGATCGGTTTTTGGCCTGTTGCCGTAACCGTGATGTAAGCGCGGACTTCATTTGCATATTGATCGGCAACGGCAGCAGCCTCAATATAATTGATGGTTACCTGTTCAACCGGCTGTCCCGGGACGCTTGCCGCGGGCAACACAACGGCTGCAATAACAACCATAAAGCCGAATGGGAAATTAAATTTTGATCTTTTTGGTTTCACGAATAAAATTCCCCTTATTACTTAACAGGCTGCCCGCCCGATGCCCTTTCCGATACCATTATTAATACGACCTCTTTTGTCCAATTTCGGACGCTGCCCTATATGAAATGCCGGGTATAGTACCAGGGCCGGTTTCAAAGTTTAATCCCGCCGCGGCGGGATCCACTTTCATGGGGTTGAACTAAATTGAGCATTTTTAAGGTCTCTTAGAATTTGATGGAAAAGTGCACCGCCATGTCCGAATCAAGGGTCACGTCGCGACCCAGGCCAATCACGCCGTTTCCCAGCAACGGTGTTTCGTCGCGTTTTATCTGGATACTTTTTTTGCCCTGGATCAAGACAAACGTTCCGTTTGAGCTTTGATCGATCAGAACAAATTTGCCGCGGCGATATTCAATGCGGGCATGAGATCTTGAGACGCGATTGTCATTGACCACGATATCGTTGTGCGCTTGTCGTCCAAGGGTGGCACTGGGGCGGTCGATATCGACATCCATGGTGCTTCCGGCAAAGGACAGTTCCAGCCGGGACCGAATGGCAAGCGCTTCTAAAGAGCCGTCCAGCATGACCGTCACATCATGCTGTTCCCAGATGATTTCGTAGATATTAACTTCTCCGCTTTTGCCTTTGATGGTGGTCCTGTCAATGCAATGGGCGGATTCGCGCAAATCCGCTGAAAGTGCGTTTATCGTTTCTTCGGTCGTTAGAATCTGCCGTTGCTTGGCCAGCGCCACCATTCGAGCGGCGACATTGACGGCGTCTCCAAAGACATCCCCCTCCTCTTTAACCACCGATCCGATCTGAATACCGACGTAAATATTGGGAGGAGAAAAGGCGGGTTGATCAGGCAAGGTCATCTGTTCAATGGACTGGTGCATTTCCTTTCCGGCAGCGATGGCATCCGTGGCGCTGGGAAATGTCGACATGATTTCATCACCGATGGTTTTGATGACGACACCCTTGTGCTTTTTGGTCACGTCCGCCATGCGCGAAAGACAGGCGCCGATGAGATGTTGGGCTGTGGCGTTACCCAGCGTTTCGTAAAGATGGGTGCTTTTTGCAATGTCTGCAAATAAAATGGCAAGGGTAGCGGTTTCGCGAGGCATAGCCACCTCATGGAGTAATAGGTCAATCGACAGTAAATACAAAGTTAGATATAGAATTGTTGCTGTTGTGTCAATGGAAAAATAAAACGCATATCCGGCAGCTGGTCTTAGCAGCAGGCCTCAGGCCCCCATCGATGACCCGGTTAAGCCCGACGAGGCAATGACCGGCGGGCTCCGGCCGTATTGCCGCCGGACTTTGCCAAGGCGTACTGTTTGTGCTAAAATCACTTCAACCAGCAAAGGTGGCCCTCCGTAAGACGGCTTGACTGGCTGGAAAGGTGCTGACGGAAGGGTGGACATGCGGGCGCGCTTAAATTCTCCCGCTCGCGCAAAATTCAGATAATAACATAGGAGCGGAAACATGCGGATAAAGATAAAAGAATATTCAGTATCGAAGGTGATTCGGATGAGCCTGTTCAGGTTTGGCGTTTTGGTTGCTTTAGTGATGCCGGCAACAGGGGGCCTGGCTGAGGGCGCCGGGGAGCGCTATTACAGTATCCACCTGGCTTCTTTTAAATACCTGCAGAACGCCAACCGGCATGTGAATTCGCTCCAGGAAAAAGGGAAACTGGTTTTTTGGAAAGAGGTCGATATCCCCGGTAAGGGGATTTTTTACCGGGTTTTTCTGGGGAAATACGCCACCCGGGAAGCGGCGGTCCGCTTCTGGGAAAAATTAAACCAGGAAGGGGCGGTGAGTTATTTCGGCGTTTATGAATTCAAGGAGAGTGTAGCGTCCCTGAAGCCGCCGGAACTGTCCATTGAAAAGCCTTTACCCCCGACGGAGCAGCCCCCGGCATCGAAACCGACAACTCCTCGATTTGTTGACAATCAGAACGGGACGGTGACCGACACCCAAACGGGTTTGATGTGGGTTAAAAACGGCTGGCGGCTGGATTTTGTGTCGGCCTTGACATGGTCGGAAGCAATGGAAAAATGCAGGAATTTCAACTTGGGCGGCCATACCGACTGGCGGCTTTCATCTGTTGATGAATGGAAAACACTCATCGAGACCGAGCGGCAGGCGCCCGCCCTGGTGGAGCCGAATCCCTTTGAAAACATCATCATTCATATGCCTTACTGGTCCCAAAGCGAGTTTGCGGTTTCCGGCGGCCCGACAATCAGGCCCGACCCTCCCTCCGCCCGGGCCTATACCGTCATGCTGTATACCGGAGAAATTCATCATCAGAAAAAAAGCGACCGGGCGTTTGTGATGCCGGTCAGGGTCAATAAGTAGGACAGGGGTCGGGGATCAGGGGTCAGGGGTCAGTGGGGGAAGGCAGAAGACAGGAGCCAGAAGTCAGAAGGCAGAAGTCAGGGGATAGGGATCAGAGGATCACTTTTCCTGCAGACGCCGCAGATTTGGCAGGATTCCATGGGGCAGGGGGGCGATGGTTTAGCCTTCAGCGCTTTTTTATATTCTGCTTCTAAAAACGATTTATTAAGGCCATGCTCGATAAAATCCCAGGGGAAGCGTTCCTGCAGGTATCGCTCCCGGTGAACATAAAAAGCGGGGTTCAGGGGGGATTCTTTAAAGGTCTGGGGCCAGTTTCCCCTATTGGAATGGGCTGCGAGCAACAGATCGGCAACCCTGCGATCCCCCCGGGAAAACAAGGCCTGGAGGTAGGCCCAGCGGGGAATATCCGCGTGCAGGCGGACGTTTGCCACCGGCTTTAATCCCTTTCGGACGGTTTTGATCTTGTCTTTCAAAACAGGCACTTCATCCATGGGGGCCCACTGAAAGGGGGTGAAGGGTTTGGGGACAAAGGAGTTCAGGCCGACGGTGATATCGCCGATGCGTTTCCGGGCCCTGCTGGACTTTAAAAACGTGTGTTTGATCCGCTTGCACAACGACACGATGCCGTCTACATCTTCCGATGTTTCGGTGGGCAGCCCGATCATGAAGTAGAGCTTTAAATTCGGAATGCCGTTCTGAATCAGCATCTGGGCGGCATTGAGTATGTCCGCCTCCGAAATGCCTTTGTTGATGACAGCGCGCAGACGCTGGGACCCTGCATCCGGAGCGATGGTGGCGGTCTTGACGCCGCTTTGCTTTAGGACGCCCACCAGCCCGGCTGAAAGGGCGTCGGCCCTTAATGAACTGAAGGAAGCGGTCATGCCGCTATGGAGGATGCGGCTGCAGAGGGCTTCGATTTCAGGCAGGTTGGATACGGCCGCGCCCACCAAGCCGACCTTGTCGGACAGCGACCGGCCCTTTTCCAGACAGCTCTCCAGGATCGGCAGCGGCACGAATCGCGGCGGCCGGTAAATATAGCCGGCACTGCAGAACCGGCACCCATGGGGGCAGCCCCTGCCGGTCTCCACCAGGAAAGAACGGCCGAATGTGGTATGGGACGTAATAATTGCACTGGTGGTGGGGGCGCGGGAGAGATCGTCCAAAAAGACGCGCTTGATTGTAGGGGGTACATCGCCAAGCGGCCTAAAAGAGGAGAGGGTGCCGTCGGTTCGGTAGCGGGGCTGATAAAATGCCGGCACATAAATACCGGGTATATTTTGAGCGAGGCTCTTTAACAGCGTTGCCCGGTCGACCCCGGGATCAAAGCGTTCAACAAACTGTGTCAGGACGGGCTCTGCTTCTCCTATGACAAAAAGATCGATAAATTCTGCAATCGGTTCCGGATTGGAAAAGCAGGCGACTCCCCCTGCCATGACGAGGGGGTGGGGGTTGCCTCTGTCAATGGCTTTAAGGGGGAGCGCTGCCTTTTCAAGTACGGTGAGAAGATTGGGGAAATCGTTTTCAAATGAGATTGAAAACGCGACGATATCAAAATCGCCCAGCGGACGGCCGGATTCCAGAGAGACCAGACGTTGGGCCTTCGGTCCATCGTCCGGTAGAAAAGCGCGTTCGCAGACAACAGCGTCCATCCGGTTGAGGAGCTGGTAAACGGCTTGAAAACCGAGGTTGGACATGCCCACATGGTATTGATTGGGATACACGAGGGCAATCTTCGTGCGACCGCTCCAGTTTTTTCGAACCGTTCCCTTTTCTGATTCCAGCAAGTTCGCATATGATGTTTCAGTTTGGAAAACCATTTGTTCCAGTAAATACAATTATCCCGGACGCTTTACAACCGTAAAAAAATATCACAATCGCCGGCCGGGTTAATCGGCTTTTCTTCTCAAAAACGTGGGGACGTCCAGGTCGTTCTTGTCGATAACGATTCCGCGGTACCCGCGATAGGTGGCGCCGCCGGATTCGCCCACCGCCTCCTGCTGACGGATAAAGGTCGGCTCATCGTAATCGATGGCGTTATCCAGATCCGCAGGGGTCACGTCCCGTAATTTTCCGCGCAGGGGCGCTTCACCGTGCCGCAGCGGTTTTTTGGCGTCGAGCTTTTCCCCGATCCCGGTTGCAATGACCGTCACGCACATTTCATCCTTCATATTGTCGTCCACCACCGCTCCCCAGATGATGTCGGCATCTTCACCGACTTCATGGTAGATCCGCTCGGAGGCTTCGGTCATTTCCTCCATGGTCAGATCCGGTCCACAGGTAATGTTCATCAAGACGCCCTTGGCGCCATTGATGGTGATGTCTTCCAGCAAGGGGTGCGAGATGGCTCTTTCGGCAGCTTCGATGGCGCGGTTTTCACCGGAAGCGATGCCGATTCCCATAATGGCCATGCCGGCTTTCGACATGGTGGTGCGGACATCGGCAAAGTCAAGATTCACCAGCCCCGGCATCATGATGAGATCTGTAATTCCTTTGACGGAATGGAGCAGGATCTCATCGGCCTTGCGAAACATTTCAATCATGGTGGCGTTTTTGGCGGCCAGACCCCTTAAGCGGTCATTGGGAATGGTGATGACCGTGTCGGCGAATTTCTTTAATGCTTCAATCCCTTCCTGGGCCTGGCGCGCACGTTTTTTGCCTTCGAACGAAAACGGCTTGGAGATGACGGCGACCGTCAGGGCGCCCAGCTCCTTGCAGATTTCGGCAATAATCGGTGCGGCCCCGGTACCGGTTCCACCCCCCAGACCGGCCGTGATAAATACCATATGGCTGTCTTCCAGTGCGCTGATGATGGCCTGGCTGTTCTCCAGGGCGGCATCCCGTCCGATTTGCGGGTCCGCACCGGCGCCCAGTCCTTCCGTCAATTTTTCGCCAAGCTGAATCTTGACGGGTGCCTTGGAGATTTCAAGGGCCTGGGCATCGGTATTGGCGGCGATAAATTTAACGCCCTGGAGTTTGGAAGCGATCATGTTGTTGATCGCGTTCCCGCCTGCTCCGCCGACACCGATCACTTTAATTTTAGCAGACTTTTCGTTGTCAACATAGGTAAACATCATTTCCCCCCCCTCCTGACTTGTTGGTGTTGTGGGCACTTTTATGTGCCCGGTTATGTTAAATCACATCCTTGAACCAGCGTTTCATGCGGGTCATGACGCGGTTGAAAATATTGGTATCCCGAATTCTGAACTTTTTGGGAGATTGGTTTTTGGCGCCGTATAAGACCAGACCGACACCGGTGGCATACATGGGATTGTTGACCACATCCACCAGCCCGGTGATACCCACCGGCTGACCCAGCCGGGTCGGCAGATTTAATATCGATTCGGCCACTTCGCTCACATCCTGCAGCAGGGCGGAACCGCCGGTTACCACCAATCCGGATGCGATGACGTTTTCCATGCCGGCGCGGTAAATTTCTCTTTTGATCAAGGTGAAGATTTCCTCCATGCGCGGCTCTAATATTTCACCCAGGATCTGCCGGGGAAGCTTTCTGGGTTTGCGGCCCCCCATGCCGGGAATTTCAATGCTCTCGTCACTGCTGATATTCTGGGCAAGACAACTGCCGTATTTTATTTTAATCTTCTCGGCCTCGGCGATGGGCGCCCGCAGCCCGATGGCAATGTCGTTTGTCAGGTTGTTGCCGCCAAGGGCCAGAACAAACGTATGCTTGATGTTTTTTTCGGAAAAAATGGCGAGATCCGTGGTGCCGCCGCCAAGGTCCAGCAGGGCCACCCCGAGCTCCTTTTCCTCATCCGTCAGGACCGCCTCGCCCGAAGCCAGTGATTCCAGAACAATGTCGCAAACATCCAGACCCGCACGGTTCGCGCATTTTACAATATTGTGGGCCGAGGTGACCGCACCGGTAACGATGTGAATTTTTGCTTCCAGGCGAACGCCGGACATGCCGATGGGGTTCTGGATTCCGGTTTGATCGTCCACAATATATTCCTGGGGCAGGACATGGATGACTTCACGGTCCATGGGAATGGCCACCGCCCGGGCCGCATCGATGACGCGGTCGACGTCATTCTGGGTGATTTCCGGTCCTTTGATGGCAACAATTCCGCGACTGTTGAAGCCGGTGATATGGCCGCCGGCAATCCCGGCGTAAACCGATGAAATTTCACATCCGGCCATAAGCTCGGCTTCTTCAACCGCTTTTTTAATGGAATCGACGGTGGACTCGATATTGACGACCACCCCTTTTCTCAGCCCGATGGAGGGATGCGTTCCAATTCCGATAATATTAAGGTCCTTGCCGGAGATTTCGCCCACTACGGCACAGATTTTGGTCGTTCCGATATCAAGGCCTACGATAATATTTTCTTGCCCCTGCACCCTATACCTCCTTTTGATCCAAGCCCGTTGGGGGCGTTTTAACCGGATGGACAACCACGCGGTTTAAATCGTTTAAATCAATTGTCATAAAGTCAGGGATGGCCGACCTTGCCCTGAGATGAATCAGAATGTTCTTTAAGTTTTCATATTTACCGGGATAGTCGTCGTACCCCAGCTTGATCTGTTTATTTTCGCCAAAAGCGAGCAGCGTCAGACCGATTTCGCGGTCAACGCGGATGGTTTGAATGAATTTGTTGGGCAAAACACTATTGCCTTCCCGCCCCAGGGTCAACACCGTCATGACCGCTTCAAAGGTGGGGGTGCGGTGTGTTCCGGAGGCATTGATATCGCTGAACTGAAGCCCGGTGATGACGGGCAGGTTTTCGGGGTCCGTCGGCCCCCATTCCTTGAAAATACCCCCCCCTGCATTGATGATGAATTTGCGACCCAGATCGATAACGGCCATGGCCTGCTGCTCTCTAATGTGAATATGGATTTCATTGGGCAGCTTCCGACTGATATCGGCCTCTTCAATCCAGGGATGGGCCAAGAGTCTTTTTCGGGTCTTTGTCAGGTTCAGCGACAGAATGTTGATCCCCCTTTGAATATTCGCCTGGCGGATGATGTCATCCGCAGTCAGTCTGTTGCCGCCGGTAACGACGAGGTCCTGGGCGTTAAAATAGTCGTATTGCGTTAAAAAATCATGGCATAACACAAACCCGAGACTCATGACCGTCAGGGCGGACAGGAACCCAACCGTCTTGATAATCTGGATCCAGCGACGCTTGCGCAGCGACGATTCTTTTAAAGCGCTGTTCTTATAATAATTTTTTCGAGAGGGTTTACCTGCCAACAATTTTAACCTCCGGCTCCAGAGCGATGTTAAACATATTCAGTACGGCGGCTTGGGCGGTTTCCATCAGCGCCAGAATGTCGCCGGCCGATGCGCCGCCGCTGTTGATGATAAAATTGGCGTGCTTGGGCGAAATCAGGGCGCCGCCGATTTTTTTCCCTTTTAATCCGGCCAGATCGATCAGTTCGCCGGCGGGTTTGCCGGAAGCCGGATTCTTGAAAAAGCAGCCGGCGCTGGGAAGGTGCGTCGGCTGGCTCGCCCTGCGCTTTTTTAGAATTTCATCGGCCTCATGCTGCAATTGCCGTTCGTCTGACGGTTGAAGATAAAAATGGCCGTCTATGATGACGGGGTAGCCGGGCGTGAGATGCGCCATTTCATTTTTCAAAGAAAGCTTCCGGTAAGAAAAGTCGAGTCGCTCCTTTGAAACTGTTTGGGTTTCGCCGGTGGGGGCCAGAATGGTGATCCCTTCCAGAACATCTTCTATCCACCCATGGGAGGTCCCGGCATTCATCATGATGGCGCCGCCCACCGTGCCGGGGATTCCCTGGGCGAAATTCATCCCCTTTAAATTAGCGGCCATGGCAAAAGCGCATAGCTTATGCAGGCGGGCGCCCGCCATGGCCCTTACCACCACGCCGCTGCCCCTGCTCGCAATCGTTGAAATCTGATTCAGGCACTTCGTTAAAACGATGACGATTCCGGCAATACCCGTGTCTTTTACCAGCAAATTGGTTCCGTCGCCGATGATCAGAAAGGGGAGCTTCGCCTCTCCGGTCCATTGGATCAGCAACCGCAAGTTTTCCAGAGTCGCCGGGGCCACAAAAGCTTCGGCCGGTCCGCCGACCTTCAGGGAGGTGTGCCGGGACATGGGCTCATCAAAGCGCACATCTTCCCCAAATCGATTTTGGAGCCATTTTCGGGCAGTTCTATCTAAAACCATCAAACACCTTCACCTTAAAACAGTTCGACTCATCAGAACTTTAAAGATAAAATTTGTGTACCGATTTTCCAAACGTCACCTGCCCCCAAGGTCAGCAGAATGTCGCCGCTTTTTAAGACTTTTTCAAATAAACGGATGGCGGCCGCGAAGTCTATGCAATAATGCGCTTCTTTGTGTCCATGGGCCTTGATGGCTTCACACAGCACCGGACCGTCCACCTCCGGGATTACCTTTTCGCCTGCCGGATAAATCGGCAGGACCATGAGCAGATCCGACTGATAGAAAGCGCGCGTAAACTCGCCAAACAAGGCCTGGGTGCGCGTAAACCGATGGGGTTGAAAGGCAACCACAATCCGGCGGCCGGGCCAGCTTTCCTTTATGGCCTGCAATGTGGTTTTGATCTCTGTGGGATGGTGGCCATAATCGTCCAGAACCGTGATGCCGGCTGTTTCCCCTTTAATTTCCAGGCGGCGCTGGACGCCGCCAAGGGTTTCCAGCGCGCTTTTAATGACCGTAAAGGGAATGTTCAGTTCGACGCCGACGGCGATGCTGGCCATGGAGTTGAGAACATTGTGAATGCCGGGCAGGTTGACGGTGATGTCGCCCAGCTTTCGGCCGAGATGATAGGCGCTGAACCTGCTCTTTAAGCCTTCAAAGAGGATCTCCCGGGCCTGGAAATCAGCCTGGGTGCTGATGCCATAGGTGGTATAGCGCTTCTGAACCCTGGGAATGATGTTCTGGATGGATTCGTTGTCCAGACACAGGACCGCCAGGCCGTAAAACGGTATGCGGTCGATAAAATTAATAAAGACATCCTTGATGCTGTCAAGGTCCGCATAAAAATCCAGATGTTCCCGGTCGATATTGGTAACCACCGCGATGGCGGGTGAATATTTGAGAAAGGACCCGTCGCTTTCATCCGCTTCCGCCACGATAAAATCACCCTTGCCCAGTACCGCATTTGACCCGATCCCTTTTAATTTTCCGCCGATGACCACGGTGGGATCCAGCCCCCCCTTTGCCAGGACGGACGCAATGATCGAGGTGGTGGTGGTCTTGCCATGGGCGCCGGCAATGGCTACGCTGTATTTTAAGCGCATGAGCTCGGCCAGCATTTCGGCCCGGGGTATGACCGGGATGGATGCCCGGCGGGCGGCGACAACTTCAGGATTTTCCGCATTGACGGCGGAAGAGGTCACCACGACATCGGCGCCGATGGTGTGGCTCTCGGCATGGCCTTCATGAATCACGCCGCCCAGCCGCTCCAGATTGTCGGTGATATCCGATAATTTAATGTCGGAACCGGACACCTTGTAGCCGAGGTTGAGCAACAATTCCGCAATGCCGCTCAT
This sequence comes from Desulfobacterales bacterium, assembly GCA_029211065.1. NCBI lineage: Bacteria > Pseudomonadati > Thermodesulfobacteriota > Desulfobacteria > Desulfobacterales > Desulfobacterales bacterium. The sequence goes on along the minus strand of JARGFK010000023.1, from coordinate 32,927 downwards.
ACCGATGCCGCCGATGCCGACAAAATGGATATGGTATTTTTTAAGATACATTCTCGATTTTTATTCCTTCTCTGATAACAGCGTTTTCTCCCGATCATCTTAGGAGAAAGGGTTCAATCCTGCCGAGGCAGGACGGGGTTCAAGGGTTCAAGGGTTTCCTTCATTTCACTTGACCCCTGGAACCCTTGGCCCCTTGAATCCTAATCCTTTGGCAGATAACCCCATCTAACAGTCCTTAATTTCGTTCCAATGCCAACTCATAACACCCATCCACAATCACCCGGGCCGCGTCCGGTCGGCCCAGGGCGCCGGCTTTTTGGGACATGCGCCTCAGGGCTTCGGGGTTGGCGGCATAATATTCAATGCGCCGGGCCAAAGCGCGGCCGTCGAGATCTTTTTCCAGCATGATTTCAGCCGCTCCTGTTTCCGATAATGCCCGGGCGTTGAATTCCTGATGATTGTCGGCGGCATAGGGAAACGGGATAAATATCACGCCTTTTGCAGCAACGCTGATCTCCGCTACCGTGGTTGCGCCGGCCCGGCAGACAACCAAATCGGCCGCTCCATACTGATGCGCCATATCGTCAAAGAAGGGCGCCGCCAAACCCGCCACGCCGGCTTCCTGATAGGCCTGTTTCAGCGCCGCTTCATCCTGAATGCCGGTCTGATGGACGAAATAGAAGCGGTCCTTGTCCTTGAGATGCCCAAGCGCCTCCATGACAGCCAGGTTGATGCGGTGGGCGCCCTGGCTGCCGCCGATGATCAGAACCCGGAATTGCTCCTTCGGCTGCGGGGCGCTTCCGGCCGCTTCCGGGTGCGCCCTCAGTGCCCGTATTTCCTTTCTGACCGGATTTCCGCTGACACATACCTTGGCCTGATTGAAAGGGGCGCAGGCATTTTTAAATGAAACAAAAATGCGCCGGGCAAAACGGGACAACATCCGGTTGGTCATCCCCGGCAATATGTTTTGCTCGTGTAACGCGATTTTAATGCCCATGAGCCATGCTCCCATGACAACCGGTCCCGAGGAGTAGCTCCCGACCCCCAAGACCACATCCGGACGATACGCGCGGATGACCCGGACGGACCCTGCTATTCCCCAGGGGATCTTCAGCATTGATTGAACCTGATTGAAGATGCCCCGCCCTTTGATGCCTTCCGCCGCAATGGTTTTGAGACTGAACCCCGCCTTTGCCAATACCGACCGTTCCATGGGGTTGCCGGTACTGACAAACAGGACCCGATTGCGGGGGTTGCGGGCCATGAATTCCTGGGCGATGGCGATTCCCGGAAACAGGTGCCCCCCGGTGCCGCCTCCCGCAATAATGATCCCCAGTGCGTCGCCGGGAATAGCGGCGGCGTTATTATTTTGGCTTTTGGCAGCATGTTGATTCATCGGGCCCTGGCAGTTTCGATATTCATCAGTATTCCAATGGACGCCATGTTGATCAGCAGGGAAGTCCCGCCGTAGCTTAAAAACGGCAGGGTCAGTCCCTTGGTCGGTAAAAGCCCCAGGCAAACCCCCATATTGACAACAACCTGGAGCGCCAGAGCCGAGGTCAGCCCGAGCGCAACAAACGATCCGAACAGGTCGTCGGTGTTCCGGGCGATGGCAAGGCCGCGCCAGACAATCACGCTATAGAGCCCCAGGATCAGGAAAATGCCCACGAGTCCCAGCTCTTCGCCGATAACCGAAAATATAAAGTCGGTATGGGGTTCCGGCAGGTAAAACAACTTCTGGTAACCCTTGCCGATGCCGGCGCCCCATATCCCGCCGGTGCCGAAAGCCATCAGGGAATGAATGATCTGGTATCCCTCTTCGGTGGGATACTGCCAGGGATCCAGAAAGCTCATAATCCGTTTTACGCGGTATTCCGCATGAATCATAAAGTAGTATAATACCGGCAGGACCAGCAGCAGGGACGAGGCCAGGTGCAGCAGGCGCGCGCCGCCGACAAACAGCATGATCCATGTCAATGCCGCTAAAATAACGACCGATCCAAAATCCGGTTGTAGAAATATCAACACGGTAAATGCCGAAAGCACCAGCACATGGGGCAAAAATCCGATATAAAAATCTTTAAGGAGATCCTTTTTTTTGCTCATGGAATAGGCCATAAAGATGACAACGCTAAACCGCGCGAATTCCGAAGGCTGAAAGGACACCGGTCCAAAGCGCAGCCAGCGGGTGGCCCCCCCCACCGAGGAACCCAATCCCGAAACCAGGATGGCAATGAGAAAACCCAGCGCCGACAGCAGGATCGGATATGCCAGAAATCGATACCAGCGGTAAGGGATATGCTTGTATATCACCAGTGCGATAATGCCCCCCATGGCGAAAATGGCCTGTTTTTTTAAAAAGAAATACTCCGTACCGAATTTTTTAAGCGCCAGGGCCGAGCTGGCGCTGTAAACCATGACAATACCGATTCCCACCAGCAGCAGTACCGGAAACAGCAGCAGGATGTCGTATCTCAATGACGCGGTCTTCTGCTTCTCTATGGCCATGGTGGTTTCCCGTTACAGTTTTTTAGCCTGTTCAGAAAAATCCCTGCCCCGTTCCGCGTAGTTTTGATACATGTCAAAACTGGTGCAACCGGGTGACAGCAGGACAACATCCCCGGGGGCGGCCGCCCGGGCAGCCTCAAAAACGGCCGTCGCCATTGTGTCTGCCGTTGATATCGGTACCTGACGGTCCAGTGCCGACCGGATCTTGTCTTTGGCCTCTCCCAGGACGACCAGGTGCTTGACCTGCCGGTTTGCCGGCTCTTTTAGCAACCCAAAGTCGCTGCCCTTGTCACGTCCGCCCATGATGAGAACGATCCGTTCGCTGAAGGCTTCCAGCGCCCGCACAACCGAATCCGGGGTGGTGGATTTGGAGTCGTTGAAATAACGAACCTCCTTTCGGGTGACAATATGCTCCAGCCGGTGGGGCAGCCCCCTGAATTCATTTGCGGTAGCGTTGATCCCGGCAAAGTTGCCGCCGGCTGCCAGCGCCGCCAGGGATGCCGCGGCCACATTTTCAAGGTTATGCCTGCCCAGCAGATGGATCCCGTCCACGGGGAGCGAGTGGCGCCCGCTTTCTTTTGTCAGCAGGACAATTTCGCGGCTGTCGATCACGGCGCCCTCAACCGGCTCTGTTCCAGCGTTCTTGTGATGGTTGAAAAAAAGCTGCCGGCTTCTGATGCCGCTGCTCAAGGAGCGGATGTGCGGGTCCGCTCCGTTTAATATGGCAACGTCGTCCTCCTGCTGATTTTTAAATATCAGGCCCTTGGACCGGATGTAGGCATTAAAGTCCGCATACCGGTCCAGATGGTCCTGGGTAATGTTGAGCAGCACCGCCACCTTGGGTTTGAAATGCTCACTGGTGTCGAGCTGAAAACTGCTGATCTCGGCCACAATAACATCAGCCTTTTGCGCTCCCTCCAGATAACTGATTAGAGGGGTGCCGATATTGCCGCCCACAAACACCCGCAGTCCGGATTTTTTCAACATTTCCCCCAGAAGCGCGGTTGTGGTTGTTTTGCCGTTTGTGCCGGTTATTGCGACAAGCGGCTCCCGGATAAACCGGCTGGCCAGTTCAATTTCTCCCAGGACCGGAACCCCTTTGGCCCTTGCGGATTCAATGACACCAAGGGTGTGGGGAACTCCCGGGCTTAACACAATGAGCTCCGCTTGTTTAAATGATTCCGGACGGTGGCCGCCCAATTCCAGGCGGATATCCATTTCCCGGACGGCTGCAAGCCGGGGTCCCAGGGCCGCTTCACCTGAAATGTCCGTTACGGTGACGCTGGCGCCGTTTTTTTTCAGAAACTTCGCCAGGGCAACGCCGGTGACACCGAGACCGACAACCAGGGTATGTGTATTTGTCAGATTCATTCTGCTATATAAGTTTGCAGGTTACGGGCCGTTTTGTTTTTTGCCGTCTGTTTAGGGTTAGTTGTTGCCTTTTTTTGTTTCCGCGATAGTTAAATGTACATGCCGTCAGCCCGTAACCTGCAAGATTAAATTTTTATTCCTTACCTCAACTTCAACGTACTCATGGCAATCAGTGCCAGGATAATCGCAATGATCCAGAAGCGGACGATCACTTTGGGCTCGGCCCACCCTTTTAGTTCAAAGTGATGATGCAGGGGCGCCATCCTGAATATGCGGCGGCCGTGGGTCATTTTAAAAAAAGCCACTTGAAAGATGACCGATAGGGCTTCGATGACAAAAAGCCCGCCCACCAGGACCAGCAGAATTTCCTGCTTGGTAATGACCGCGACCGAACCGATGGCCGCTCCCAGGGAGAGCGACCCCACGTCCCCCATAAAAATCTGGGCCGGGTAGGTGTTGAACCACAGAAATCCGACCCCGGCGCCGGCGATGGCGCCGCAGAAAACCGCCAGTTCGCCGCTGCCGGCGACATAATTGATCTGTAGATAGTCTGCAATCCGGACATGCCCGGCCACATAGGCGAAGATCATATAGGTTGCCGCCACGATGATGGCCGGTCCGATGGCCAAGCCGTCCAGCCCGTCGGTTAAATTGACCGCATTGGAAGTGCCCACGATCACAAACGCCGCAAAAAGAATGTAACCCCAGCCGAGATCCGGTGAAACTTTTTTAAAAAATGGAATGGTTACAATTGTATTAAAGTCGAGGCTCCAATAGACCAGCAGACCGGTGGCAAGGGCCAGAACGGATTGCGCCAGGAATTTGCTGCGCGCCCCCAGCCCTTTACTCTGTTTTTTGACCAGCTTTAAATAATCATCGGTAAAACCGATGGTGCCGAAGCCCACCGTCACCAGCAGGACGATCCAGACATAGGCGTTGGTCAGGTCGGCCCACAGGAGCGTGGACAGCGCAATTGAAAAGATGATCAACGCGCCCCCCATGGTGGGCGTGCCGGCCTTGGTAAGATGGGACTGCGGGCCGTCATCGCGGATATATTGCCCCACCTGCAGGCTGCTTAATTTTCGGATGGCCCAGGGCCCCAGCAGAAAACAAATGAGAAAGGCCGTCAGGCTGGCGTAGATCGTCCGGAACGTGATGTAACGAAAAACGTTTAACACCGACAGGGTGGAGCTCAGCGGATATAAAAAATAATAAAACATATTATTGCGTATCTCCCCAGACCTTGAGGCCGATGACGATTTTTTCCATTGCCATGCCCCTGGAGCCCTTCACCAAGACCCAGTCGCCTGTTTTCAGGCGCCCGGTCAGATCCGCCAGGATTTCTGCATGAGTGCCGCTGAATATGGTCCCGGCGTCCGTCCCCCCTTCCAGTGCGCCGGCCTTAACGGCTTCGGCGTAGTCTCCGGTGAGATACAGCCGGTCGGTGTGGGCCCGGGCGCTGAACGCACCGATCTCTCTGTGAAGGGTTTCAGACCCGTGGCCAAGCTCCAGCATGTCGCCTATCACCAGGATGCCGCGTTTGTTTCCCTTCAATTCGCCTAAAGCGGCGATGGCCGCCTGCATGGACGCCGGATTGGCGTTATAGGTATCATCGACGACGGAAACGTTTTTCCGGGTTTGAATGATGTTCATGCGGCCGCCGACAGCCTTGAAACTTTCCAGGCCGGTCTTGATTTCCGCTGCTGAAAATCCCAAGGTTAAACCGACCCCTGCGGCGGCCAGGGCGTTGTAAACCATAAATCGTCCGGCAGCAGCCAGGGTGATGTTGATTTCTTCGGCCGGCAGAATCAGGCGGAAGCTGACGGTCGCAGCGGTGCTTTTGACTGCCAGAGCGCGGACAGCCGCATCTTCGGAAAAGCCGAAAAACGTGACGGCCAGATCTGTTTTTTTCGCCAGTTCCATCACCCGGGGGTCATCGGCATTTAAGACGGCCCTTCCCCCCGGGTTTATTTTTTCCAGAAGTTCCCCCTTGGCCCGCATGACGCCGTCTAAGGACCCCAATCCCTCCAGATGCGCACGGCCGATATTGGTTATGATGCCCACATCCGGCCGGCAGATTTCCGCCAGCCGGCGGATTTCACCGGCGTGGTTCATGCCCAGTTCAAGCACCGCCCATTGATGCCGGGGCTCAAGCTTCAGGAGCGTCAGCGGCAGTCCGATTTCATTGTTTAAATTGCCGCTGGTGGCTAGGGCCCGAAATCGTTGGGCGACCACCGCGGCCGTCATTTCCTTGGTGGAGGTCTTGCCGTTTGATCCGGTGATGGCAACAACGGAAATCCCGGCCCGCTTGCGGTTAAATCCTGCCAGATCACCCAAAGCCCGGGTGGTATTCTTTACGGCAATCACAACAACCCCTTGCTTTTTTAAGATATCGAGGGCCAGGGTTTCGCGCATTGATCCGTCCACGATAATGCCGCGAACGCCTGCGGCCAACGCTTGGGGTATGAACCGATGACCGTCATGGACCTGGCCCCGGATGGCGACAAACAAACTGCCGGCGGCGATGCTGCGGGAATCGATGGAAATGTCCCCAAAGAACTGCCGCATATCCCCGCTCAACAGGTCGCCGCCGGTGGCCGCCAGCAGGTCGGCTGTCGTCCAGGGGATCGGCCCGGAGACCGAAGGACTATCTTGTAACATCATTAAAGCCAGCATAGCGGTTTCAAATTCCCTTCAACCATTAACAGTTCTGGTTGCAGCAGATTCTACCGAGCCCTCGCCGAGGGTTGCCAGGGCCTGACGGGCTTCGCTGCGATCATCAAACGGCTGCTTTTGTTTTCCCACGATTTGATAGGTTTCATGGCCTTTACCGGCAATTAAAATGATATCGCCGGGCCTTGAAACCGAGAGCCCCAGACGGATGGCCGCTTTGCGGTCCGGTTCCACCACAAACCCTTTTTTGCCGAAACCGGATGCAATTTCAGCCGCGCTGAATTCAGCCGCGGATGTCAAACGGATGCCGTCGCGGACCTGGCTGATAATACGGATCGGATCCTCTGTGCGCGGATTGTCCGACGTGATAATGGAAAGATCGCATATGCGTCCGGCAATTTCACCCATCAGGGGCCGCTTGCTCCTGTCCCGATCCCCGCCGCAGCCAAACACGCAGATGATTCTGTTTTCGGATATTAATCGCAGCGCCGATAGGACATTCCTGAGGGCATCCGGTGTATGGGCATAATCAACATACACAAAGCGGTCAACGGTATTTGCGATGTGTTCCAACCGTCCCGGCACATGCGTCAGGCTTTCGATGCCGGTGCGGATTGTTTCAGGGGGGATATTCAGGGCCAGCCCCACGCCCACGGCGCACAGCATATTCTCCAGATTATGGGCGCCGATCAATGCGGATTTGAGTTTAATGCGTCCGGTGGGAAAAGAAATGTCGGCGCTGATGCCGGATAGATCCACAGCCGTATGATCGGGTTTGATCAGACAGCTTTGGGAATATCCGGTGGACAGGGTTTTGATGTCGAGGGCGGCCAGCAGTTCTTCGCCTTCAGGATGATCGGCGCAGACAACGGCAACCGCTTTTTCCTTTTTGGGTCCGGTGCTTAAATGGTCCGTGAAAAATTTTTTCTTGCAGCCCCAGTAGTGCGACATGTCGCCATGATAATCCAGATGGTCCTGGGTGAGATTGGTAAACACGCCGATGTCGAATTGACAGCCGAGGATGCGGTGAAGATCAATGGCGTGGGATGACACTTCCAGGACCACATGGCTGACACCCTGCTGTCGCATTAGGGCCAGAATTCGCTGCAGGTCAAGGGATTCCGGTGTTGTAACCGGGTTCTCATAATGTCTGCCGGCGAAGCGGTAGTCGATGGTTCCAATCACGCCGACGGAATAACCGGCGGCCGCAAGGATGCTTTCAATTAAAAATGCCGTGGTTGTCTTGCCGTTGGTGCCGGTGATGCCGATCATGCACAGCCCTTGGGACGGGTTCTGGTAGAATCGGCCGGCGATTCGGGCCAGGGCTTTTCGCGTGTTTTGAACCTGAACCGTCACAATATTTTTTTGAACCGGCCGCTGGGCCACAATAGCGGCGGCGCCCCTGTCGATGGCCGCATCAATATAGGTGTGGCCGTCCACCGCCAGGCCGGGGATGGCGACAAAAAGTCCCGACGACTGCACATCCTGGGCGCGATAATGGATGGTGCTGATCTCAGGGTCGGCATCCGGCATTGATTCCAATCCCAAGGGAACCGTCACGACAGTGGTATCGCTGTCCGGGGATGGTGCATCTGTTTTTAATAAACCGGAGAGTTTCACCCGTTGACCTCATCCTGAAGGGCAGCCGTTAAATTGTGCTTGCTCTTGTCCGGGGTTATGTTGAGATAGTTCAATGTTTCAATGGCAATTTTTTTAAACGCCGGGGCTGCGACAGTCCCGCCATAGTGGTGTTTCTTGGGTTCGTTGACCATCACCAGAATCGCAATCTCCGGATTTTCAACCGGTGTAAAGCCGACAAAAGATGCAATATATTTTCCTTTGGCGTAGGTGCCGCTCTCATCCGTTTTCTGGGCGGTTCCGGTCTTGCCGGCGACCGTAAACCCTTCAATGGCGGCATCGGTACCGGTTCCTCCTTCCTGCGTCACGGTTTGCAGGATCTTTTTTATGACCCGGGCCGTTTGGGGCGAAATCGCTTTGCGAACCGCCTGGGGCTGTGTGCTCCGTATCAAGCGACCGTTATTGTCCGTTATGGCCTGGAGGATGTAAGGCCGCATCAGGATGCCGTCGTTGGCAATGGCGCCGACGGCTGCTGCCAGTTGGATGGCGGACACTGAAATGCCCTGGCCAAAGGCAATGGCGCCGGCATCTATTTTGGACCAGTACTTGTGAGAGGACAGACTGCCGGAGGTCTCCCCCGGGCTGTCGATCCCTGTTTTTTCGCCGAACCCGAAATCGCGCAGGGTCATGAAAAGGGTTTCCGCACCCATCAGTTCACCCACTTTGGCAATACCGATGTTGCTGGAATATTTGACGATCTGCTGCAACGACAGCCAGCCGTAGGGGCGGGTGTCATGGATAATGTTGCTGCCGATGCGGTACTCACCGTTTTCGCAAAAGTAAATGGAATTGGGGGTGCTGTTGCCCCGCTCGATGGCGGCGGCGGCGCTGAATATCTTCATGGTCGAGCCGGGTTCAAAGGGGTCTGTAATCGCCCGGTTGCGCCATTGCTGCTGACTGAAATCCTGATAAGTATTGGAGTTGAAAAGCGGCACGTGCGCCAGGGCCAGAACGGCGCCTGTTTTGGGCACCATCACGATAGCTACCCCTGAGACGGCCTCAAATTCCTTGACCGTATCGGCCAGCGTGCTTTCAGCGATGTATTGAATGGTCCGGTCGATGGTTAAAATGATATTTTTCCCGCTTTGATCCGGTGCAATGTCTTTTTCGGCAACGATTTCGCGACCCAGCGCGTCCCGCAGAACCGTCAGGTTTCCATTGGTACTCTTCAGATAGTCATCGTAATAGTACTCGACCCCTTCCAACCCGTTGCCGTCGATTCCGGAAAACCCTAGGACCTGGGCGGCGATTGAACGGTTGGGATAAAAACGGTTCTGCTCAGGCTTGAATACGATGCCGCTGAGTTTCAGCGCCCGGACGGCTTCGGTTTCTTTGGGGGTCGCCTGGCGTTTGATCCAGACAAACGGCTTTTTGGAAGCTAACTGGCGGTAAAGTGCGCCTTCTTTCAGTTTTAATTTAGCGGCCAGCGCTTTGGCCGCAGCCCTATGATTTTCCATAAGTTGCGGATGAGCGGCGATGGAGGTCACCTCTATACTAACGGCCATTTCCTTGTGGTTGCGGTCATAGATGGTGCCGCGCTTTCCATAAGGCTGAAAGGAGGCTTCATATTGATCGGCCGCTTTTTGGGATAACCACGGGCCCCGGAAGACCTGGACGACCATTGCTTTTGCCCCGATGGCGCCGAAAAGAAGGGTAAACATCAGGCCCACCAGAAAGGTGCGCAACCCGATATATTTTAAATGGCTGTTCTCTGTCGCTTTCATGGGATAATGACTGTTTGCTCCGGTTTTGGCTGTCTTAGTCCCAGCTGCTCCCTGGCGATTTTGGTGATGCGGTCGGGCGACTTCAGACGCGCCAGTTCGATTTTCAAATTGTTTTGCAACAGCAGCAGCTCCCGCTGCTTTTCAATGGCGACGGATATGCCATATCCCAGGCGCGTGCACTGGACCCGGCTCCAAGTATACAGCAGCATCTCCGAGATCAAGACCACCAGCAACACAATCCACACGCCGATGGATTGCTGCGGTTGGATTTTTCGGTTGGGTTTGGCTGCCATTGACACCCCTAAAGTTTTTCAAAGGCCCGCAAGCGGGCGCTCCTGGCCATGGGATTTTTACGAACTTCTGCATCTGTCGGCCTTACAACCTTCGGCGTCAGGGACCGCACCAATTTTGTTCGACCACAGACGCATTGCGGAAATCGCGGCGGACAGCTGCATCCCTTTTCCATGGCTTTGAAGCGGTGCTTGACGATGCGGTCTTCCAGGGAATGGAACGAGATGATACAGAGACGGCCCTTCGGATTCAGGAAATCCATTGCGCCATCCAGAAATGACGCCAACACTTCGAGTTCCTGGTTGACGGCAATTCGCAGCGCCATGAATACACGCGTTGCAGGATGAATCCGTTGAGAAAGGGATGCCTTTCTGGGAACAGCGCTCTTTACAATTTCTGCCAACTGTCGGCTCGAGGTGATTTTTTTCTCTTTTCTCCCCGCTACAATATTCCGGGCAATCTGCCGCGCCCAGCGTTCCTCCCCGTATTCCTGGAAAATCTTCCTAAGATTTTTTTCCTCCGCGCCATTGATAATATCTTCAGCTTTGGTGCGTGCTGTGACATCCATGCGCATATCGAGCGGTTCGTCCGTCATGAAGCTAAACCCCCGGCCGCTGGATTCAATCTGGTAGAGCGAAATGCCAAGATCCAAAAGGATGCTGTCGACCCCGGCGATATTGAGTTGCGACAGAAAATCAGGGAGCCGCACAAAGTTTCCCTGAAACAGCCGAACATCAGCGGCATGGTCGCCCAGAACCGTTTCGGCGTTTTGGATGGCATCCCGGTCCTGATCAATGCCGATCAACAACCCGCCCGGCATAATTTTTTCTAAAACCATCACCGCATGGCCAGCGCCCCCCAGGGTCCCATCGACATGGATTGTCCCTGGTCGGCAGTCGAGATAATGCAGAACTTCCGCCGGCATAACGGGGATGTGTCGATAGGGCATGGCTTAAAGCCCCAGTTTTGCGATTTCGTTGCGGACAACCTCCTTGGTCATGTCGTCTTCCATGTGGGTATTTTCGCTATCCCATCTGTCGCGGGCCCATATTTCAAAGTGATCCAACACCCCCACCAGGACGATTTCCTTGTCCAGCTCCGCATATTGCCGCAGGGATGGGGGAACTAGGATCCGTTCCTGCTTGTCGCAGGTGCATTCAAAAGCGCCCCCGATGAACACCCGTCTGAACCGGCGCATGGTTTCGCTCTTTTCGGACAGGGCCAGGATCCGGCTCTCAATCCGGTGCCATTCAGGGAAGGTATAGGCCAGCAGACAGCTGTCCATCCGGGACACCATGACCCCGTCGCCATTGGCCCGGATGATATCCCGAAAGCGGGCCGGCACGATAATGCGTCCCTTTGCGTCAAGGGTATGAAAGGAACTTCCGCGAAACATATTACACCCCGTTAAACCACTTTAAACCACTTTTCACACAATAAACTATATTTTGGTGCAACTGTCAAGGAAAAAATAAAATAATCAATTTGATTTTTATAATAATTAAAAAAGCTTAAATGGTCAAGACAAATAAAAAACTGATGTGGAGGATTGTGGTTGTATTTTAAAAAAAAGGGTCAAGGGGTCAGGGATTCAAGGGTTCCGGGGAATGGCATTTGCCCGGCAGGGCATGGCGAGTGCCGCGCCTGTATCTTTCTTGCAGGCCCGGCACAAACCAAAACCCCTTTGCGTCCTTTGCGCCTTCGCGGTTCAATCCTGTCTAAACATTAATGTTCTATTTCTTATCGCAGCTCATCTTGCGTAACAGCTCATCAGCCTCCCAACCTATTTGCATTTTACTTGAACCCTGGAATCCTCGAACCCTCGAATCCTTGCGGGATCCCCCGCTCTTAATCTTTCAATATCCTTGACAAATCAAATAAGTTGGCGTAACAAAAAGTATCACAAATAGTACAGGAAGCGCCGCCGTCATCCGGGCCTGATGGCTTCATGCTTGTAAAGGATTGATCAATGGCGATCGAATCTGAAAACCCCTTTTTCTTTTAAATGAGAAGAAGGGGTTTTGTGTTTTTAAGGGGGAGAGGTTCGCCCAAGACCGCTTTACGGCAAACTGTAACGCATAAAAACAGAAAACATTCGGAAAAGGCAAAAAATGCATAAAAATATCTGGGTACTATAATCAAGAGTCAAGAACAGGTCTTGTTGGCATCCCCATCGGTATTCAACACAGGAAACCCGTGGAAAGCAGCAGCATGAAATTCGAATACAGCCTGGAGCAGCGCCCGCCCTTTGCCAAATCATTTCTTTACGGCCTTCAATGGGCGGCCATCGCGATCTCCCTGATCATTATCCTCGGAAAAGTGGCCGGCAGTCTGAATTTCAGCCGGCCGGCCGATTTGATCGTCTACCTCCAGAAGATGTTTTTTCTGACGGGGGTCACCCTTGCCTGCCAGTTATGGTGGGGCCATCGCCTGCCGGTGATCTGCGGACCTGCGACGGTGCTGCTCATCGGCGTTATCTCCAGTCGGGGTTTTGAAATCAATGCCATCTATTCGTCGATCATGGCCGGGGGGGTGGTCCTTGCCATAATCGCCGCCAGCGGCCTGTTCGGCTTCATCCAGAAACTTTTTACCAAAAGGGTCGTCGCCACGGTTTTGATGCTGATCGCCCTTACCCTCACCCCCACGATCCTCAACCTGATAACCGACGCGAAAAGCGGCGTGGCGCCGCTATCCAATCTTACCTTCGCTCTGGCCATGATCTCGGCGATGTTCCTGCTTCACCGGGTGCTGACCGGGGTCTGGAAATCAACCCTGATCATCTGGTCCATGCTCCTGGGCAGCGGGGCTTACCTTCTGTTGTTTCCGGAAGCCGCGACCCGGAGCCTGTTTTCCCAGACGTCATTCATTTCCGGATTTTTCAGCCGGATGACCCTGGGTTTAGTTTTAGAGCCGGGTGTGCTGATTTCTTTTCTTTTCTGCTTTGTGGCGCTGTCGATCAACGATCTCGGATCGATCCAGTCGATGCACGCCCTGCTGGATCTTCCGGAAACGGGCGGCCGGGTGACCTGGGGGATTGCGATTACCGGACTGGCAAATGTCGCTGCCGGTTTTTTCGGGGTCCTGGGGATTGTGAACTTTTCGCTGAGCCCCGGGGTGATCGCGTCCACCGGCTGCGCCTCACGCTTCGCCCTTCTGCCCGCAGCGGCGATCATGGGGCTCCTGGCGTTTTTTCCGGGCTTTATCGGTGTTATCGCCTATGTCCCCTCGGTGCTCATCGGCTGTGTGCTGACCTATATTCTTTCCTCCCAGATTGCCGCTGCCCTTGTGGTGGCGTTTCAGGCTGAAACCGGCGGCAGCTTTGAATTCAACAGCGGCCTGGTGATCGGTCTCCCGGTGCTGCTGGGCACCGTGGTCGCCTTTCTGCCGGGGGCGGTCATCGCTACCTTTCCCGCAGTTCTCGGACCGATTCTGGGAAACGGCTTCGTGGTGGGCGTTGCGGCGGTGCTCGCGCTGGAACATGTGGTCTTTAAACGCTGAAGTGAAACTCCCCGCGTTTTATCGCAGACAACGGGGTCGAGACAACGGGGTCGGGTCTCAACACTTGACAATAATCAAAAGATTGGCATTGATTTCACATTAAGATGCGACCTTTAAACACAACCATGGCGTGAAAAGGGAAGAGGAATCTATCATGGAGAAAGAACAAAACATTGCCTTACTGATTGACTGTGACAATGTCAGTTACCGCGCCATCCCGGGTGTTCTGAACGAACTCGCCAAATATGGCGTGACCAATATTCGGCGGGCCTATGGAAATTGGAAGAGCACCACGATGAAAGGGTGGGAATAACAACTCCACCCCTTTGCTATTAAACCGATTCAACAATTTGCCTACACCGCCGGAAAAAACGCGACCGATGCCGCCATGATTATTGACGTCATGGTTTTGCTCTATACCCAGTCGATTGATGCCTTTGCCTTCATGACGAGTGACAGTGATTTTACGCCCATCGTGATGCGCATTCTTACCAACGGCCTGAAAGTCTATGGATTTGGTGAGAAGAAAACGCCGGAGCCTTTTGTGAAAGCCTGTTCGCTGTTTATCAATACCGAAAATCTTGAGATTTCTGATGTGGAACCGGGGAAAGCCGCGGACACGCGAAAAGATGCGAAACACTCACGGAATGAGCTGCGGGGGGAGACGGGGTTAGTCAATATCCTACGAACGGCGGTGGAGCAAACCGCCGAGGATGATGGCTGGTCGCATCTTGGGCGGGTCGGCCAGTATATTTCCAATAATACCTCGTTATCACCAATTAACTATGGGTATAAAAAATGGAGTGATCTGATCCGGGTGAGTGACTTGTTTGAGATTGAGATGCGGAATAATAATTCGGTCATGTATATTAAAGCCAAGCGTAAGCAATCTGCAAAATAGGCATAGCTTAACAAGGAGACCGATTATAAATGGGCATATGGGGGCGGGGCAAGCTAACTTGCCAAAAACAACATTATAGCCGTGGCGCAAGCAAATCGTCTTTATATTCCCTTTGTTGACACTGAAAACTGCAAAATTGCCCCCTGGCCCCCTGGCCGCCCGTCAACAAAATTATGCTTGAAAATGGTCCGGGTATGATTTAATATCATACCGGAGGTGATTGAAATGGGAGCATCAAAAATCGCTATTACAATTGACGACAAGACGCTTAAACAACTCGATATTCTCGTTAAGTCGAAATTTTTTCCAAACCGCAGCAAAGCTATCCAGCAGGCGGTTTCTGAAAAATTAATGCGCATGGAGAAAAGCCGTCTTGCCCGGGAGTGCGCCAAGCTTGATCCCGAATTCGAACTTGCTTTAGCGGAGGAAGGCTTTTCATCGGAGTTAGAAGAATGGCCGGAATATTAAGGGGAGACATTCACCGGGCTGATTTAAATCCAGTCATTGGCAGCGAACAGGGCGGTTTACGCCCTGTTCTTGTTTTAAGTCACAATGTGTTTAATGAGAGATCTGGGACGGTCATTGCGGTTGCGATAACCAGTCAGCCGCAAAGGGCTGGTTTCCCGCTGACTTTGGAACTTGGGGATGCCAAGCTTCCTAAAAAATCCTGGGTAAAGATCAGCCAGATTCGAATCCTTTCTAAAAAGCGCATCGGCAAGAAAATAGCCAAAGCATCGGAGGAAGAATCGGCCCTCATTATTGATGGTTTGAATGAAATAATTGGCGCTTAACCACGTGTTGCGGGCACTGGGCGACACTGGGGTTGGATCAAACTTATCATTTGGAAATAAACAATATTCTTTTTTTTTAAACAAGCTTGTTCCAGGGCAACAACTTTGTTTTTGATATGAAAATGGTGGATATAGGAAAATTTAGTGACACGAGTAATCGACATTATATTCAGTTGTTGTGTCCCGATCCCAAATGCTGACAAATGCCTATTTTTAAAAAATTGAATCTGATACGATTTCCGTCTAATAATTAGCTGAATCGTACTTTATAACCCGTAACTGTTGCGAGCGCAAAAAAGCCGCGCTGCCCAGTTCGCCGTTATGCGTTTAGGATACTGAAGTAAATACCCGACAGATTCGTTCAATATTAACGGGAAAAAGCCCTTGAATATGGAAAGCCAAATGGAGGATCAGTTATGGCATACAAAGAGATTTTAAGAAACTCTATCAGGACATTCGAGGATTTAGAGAAATGGCTTGCCGGCCGGAAGGTTGCGGTTGACCCGAGGCTCAGGGAAGTGATTGCCAAATATCCTATGAGAGTAAATTCGTATTACCTTCGCCTCATTGAAAAAATGAATGACGGTATTTGGAAACAGGCAATTCCCGGTGTCGGGGAGCTTGAGCATTATAAGGACCTTTCTGAAGATCCACTGGATGAGGAAGGAGATATTCCGCTTGGCGGGCCAAGGACAATAGTCCACAGGTATCCAGACAGGGTTTTATTGCTTATTTCAAACGAGTGTTCAATGTATTGCAGGTTTTGCACCAGAAAAAGAAAAGTAGGTGATGACCGTAAGAATCCAACGATAGAGGAAATAAAAAAGGGGATTGAATACGTTGCATCTCACGAGGAAATTAGGGACGTATTAATCTCCGGTGGTGATCCGCTATTGATGTCCAATAACAGAATCGATGAGGTTTTGGGAAAACTAAAAGTAATTCAACATCTTGAATTGATAAGAATCGGGACAAGGGTCCCATGCGTCTGGCCACAAAAGATTATTGAAGACAAAGAACTAATCGAGGTGCTAAGAAAACATACACCTCGGTCACTTAAAGAACCGCAGCTTTTCATAAACACACATTTCAATCATCCTAATGAAATAACTTCCGAAAGTTATCAGGCCATAAAAGTTTTAAGAGAACTGGGCATTCCAATAGGAAATCAAACTGTTTTGATGAAGGGTGTTAACGATGACAAAGATGTAATGAGAAACCTGTTGCACGGCCTCGGTAAAATGGGAATAAAACCATATTATCTATATTATGCTGACCTTGTTGAAGGAACAGGTCATTTTAGAACAGAAGTAAGCATAGGAAAAGAAATCTGTAGAGATCTTTGCGGATCCACTACAGGTTTCCTGCGTCCGGTTTATGTAGTAGATGCGCAGGGTGGAAGAGGTAAAGTACCTGTAGATCTCAGTTTTTCAGATGGAATTAGTGAAGAAAAAAAAGGCGGAACTTTTACGTCACCGATTGGACTCGGAAAAGTATATGTAAATGATCCAATTGAAAAAATAGAAGGGAAAAAATGGAGAATCCGAAGGACACCAAACGAACACCTTAAATAGACTTAAAAGTAATAAAAAGATACCCGCCATGCCGATAGGGTCGGACCAAGCCAATTATTTGGAAATAAAATTTATCTTGTTTTGAAATAGCTTTGTTTCAGGGCAATAACATCTTTTTTTTGATATAAAAACGGGGGCTATCGGAAAAGTTAGTGGCGTTTTTCAGTCTGTTTTGTTTGCAGACAAACAACAAACCCTGATTCATTTAGAAAAAGGAGCCTCTTATGACACTGCTCAACCCCAAAAAAGAAACCTTCGCCCATCTGGATCCACGATCCCGGGAAATCATGCGCAAAACCATTGATTATTTTGAATCCCGGGGTAAAAAACGCCTCAAGCACGACAGCCATGAACGCATCTGGTATGATGATTTCATTCAGTTCATGAAGGCAAACAGGGTCCTGTCCACGCTGCTGACCCCCGAGTCCTATGCGAAGGGTGACCCGGACACGCGCTGGGACACCTTCCGGAACTGCGATTTTAATGAAATTCTTGGATTTTACAACCTGTCCCACTGGTACACCTGGCAGGTGTCCATTCTGGGGCTGGGGCCGATTTTCATGGGCAAGAACGAAGGGGTAAAGCATAAAACCGCGCAACTCCTCAAGGATGGCGGGATTTTCGCCTTCGGTCTTTCCGAGCGGGCCCACGGTGCGGACCTGTATTCATCGGAAATGATGCTCACGCCCCTGGGCGACGGCAAATACGTGGCCGACGGCGGCAAATACTACATCGGCAACGGCAACAAGGCGGCCCTGGTGTCCACCTTCGCCAAAAATTCGGAAACCGATGAATATGTGTTTTTTGTGGTAACCCCCGAACACCCCAATTACGATCTGGTCCAGAATGTGGTGAACTGGGAGGGCTATGTGGCGGAGTATGCCTTAAACGCCTATCCCATCACCGAGGACGACATCCTGACCACCGGCCGGGACGCCTGGGACTCATCGCTCAACACCATCAATGTCGGCAAGTTCAACCTGGGCTGGGGCGCCATCGGCATTGCCACCCACGCCTTCTATGAGGCCATCAACCACGCCAGCCACCGCAACCTGTTCTGCAAATGGGTCACGGACTTTCCCCATATTCGGCAGCTGTTCACCGACGCTTATTGCCGCCTGGTGGCCATGAAACTCTTTGCCCAGCGAGCCACGGATTACCAGCGCAGCGCGTCTGAAACCGACCGCCGGTATCTGCTGTACAACCCCATGGTGAAAATGAAGGTCACCACCCAGGGCGAAGAGGTCATCAATCTGCTGTGGGACGTGATCGCGGCCCGGGGGTTTGAAAAAGACATGTATTTTGAGCTGGCCGTCAAAGACATCCGGTCCCTGCCAAAGCTCGAAGGCACGGTGCATGTCAACATGGCCCTGATCATCAAGTTCATGGCCAATTATTTCTTCAACCCCGGCCGGTTTCCGGACATCCCCCATCGCAATGACCCGAAAAATGACGACTTTCTGTTCAGCCAGGGGCCGACCAAGGGTCTGGGGAAAATTCAGTTCCATGATTATAACGCCGCCTATGCCGACGTCTCCCTTGAAAACGTAAAAATTTTCAAACAGCAGATTGACCTGCTCAAAGAATTTCTCATGACAGCTACGCCGACGGCGGAACAGGCCCAGAATATTGATTTTCTGCTGTCCCTGGGCGAACTTTTCACCCTGGTGGCCTATGGGCAGCTTATTCTGGAAAAATACAAGATGGAAAAACTATATGACGATCTGATGGAGCAAATCTTTGATTTCATGGTTCGGGATTTTTCCAAATTCGCGCTTCAGATTTATTCCAAGCCGGACAGCACGGACAAACAGATGGACCTGTGCATGAAAATGATTAAAAAACCGTTTGCCGACACGACCCGTTTTCAGCGGTTCTGGGAAAGCCAGGTATTAGCGTTGAAAGATACGTATGAAATGAATCCGTAAAAAGGAGAAGATCGAAAACTGAAGGAATAGGGAATTCGTCTGGTTTTGCCATTTAGGTTGCGAGGATTGGGGTTGTCCTCTATTTGGCGACCCCAGGCCCCGCTTGCGGAAGACAGTGGGGGGCACGTCTTCATTCATAACAGAAATTAATGGGCGGCCTGGAAACGAGATATTCATGAATACCTATAAAGTAGGACTGGTGCTGGGAAGCGGGTCCTCCCGGGGATGGGCCCATATCGGAGTCATCGAAGCTTTGCAGGATGTGGGGATTCCTATTCATCTTGTGGCCGGGTGCAGCGTCGGCGCTTTTGTCGGCGCGATATTTGCCAGTGGCGGCCTGGAGCAGTTGAAGCAATATGTCATTAACATGGACGGCGAAAGCGTGTTTTCGTTTTCAGACCTAAACCTTATCAGGCCAGGGCTCCTGGACGGCGATAAAAAACTTAGGGAACTTTTTTGCATGCATAGCGATAAAAAGGATTTTGACGAACTGGAGATTCCGTTGAAAGTTGTTGCTGCCGACATGCATTCCGGCGATCAGGTGGTTTTGGATTCCGGAGACCTGTTCAAAGCGCTTCGGGCATCCATGTCCTACCCGGGTCTTTTTGCACCGGTATGCCACAAGGACAGATGGCTGATAGACGGCGGGGTGGTCGACCCGGTTCCCGTGGGGGTAGCCCGGGCCATGGGCGCGGACATCGTGATCGCCGTTAACCTGAATTCTGAACTGGTGTCACGCAAACGCCACCAGAAAACCGGGGCGGTTCCTGATATAAAACCCCCTCCGGTCCGCAACGAATTTTTAAAAAATCTGGCCGCCCGCTATGAAGCAGCGGAGAAAAAAATCCGGAACCGTCTGGAACTCCAGAAAATAAAGAAACGGTCGACGCCCGGCACCCGGCAAGTTATTAACGCTGCCATACAACTCATGCAGGACCGGATCACACAGGTCAATCTCGCTGTTAATCCGCCGGATATCCTGATCACACCCCGCCTGGGCGATCTCAAAAGGCTTGATTATGATCAGGTTGAACACGCCATCGAAGAAGGATATATCGCCACCCGGAACAAGGTCAACGATATCAGGATGCTGCTGGAAACACAGTAATGATACAGGGGTTTTTGAAGGCGCATGGGGTCGTTCCACGATATATAATTGATATTGCATATAAAAAATACAAAATGATCAGGTCTTGAATCTTGATAAATTTCAAGCGCCATGACCTGACCTTTTGATTCTTCAACCCAAAAACCCGGGCAGCCTCCCTTGCAGGGTCTCGGTTTTTTCCCCGGCGACTGTCGGTTGACAACACCTCGCCTTTTCTATAAAACCGAAACAAGATTTGCGTTTACACGTTTTTTTATCGAGGCGCCCACCAGAGAACGTCGGCGGATAAGTTTTTTACCGCTCAAACGGAATTGTCTTGGCTCGATACACAATATAATTTTGACAAGCCCTATATGTGCGTTCTTGCCCGAAACAGATCTGATAGGGAAGAGAACACACCGGAGGAACCGTGCCGACCATAGAGGCCAAAAAGAACCTGATTTTGGATTACGAACAGCGTTTTGCCAACGAACTGGGGCTGGTGATCATCCCCAAGCCCAAGGTGAGCCTCTGGATGATCCTGATCCCGATGTACTTCGTTTTCCATATCTTCCGACACAAAAAATACATGGAAGGCCGCCGGGTTTTTTCCGCCAATTTCATGATTTCAAGGCGCAGGGTCGCGGACGAAGCCATGGAAGCGCTCTGGCAGAACCGGCCGGCAAATCTCGATGCGCTGTCTGCCAAGGCCAAACTTCCCTCACCAGAGGCCCAGCGCACTTATCGTGAGTGGATCACGGTTCTCATGGCCCACTACCGGGAACTTTTAACGGCCCAGGCGGACGATTTTGACGCGCTGGTCAGGCAAGCCTACCGCAGCCGCTCCCATTACCTTCTGACCCTCGATTAACTGAGCGAGGCTGAAAAAAAACTCAACACCGCCATGCGGCCCCACATCGAAAATGAGACTGAAGACGTCGACGCGGTTATTGCCGGCATCGAAGGCCACATCACACGGATGCGGCGGACGCACGCCCAAACGGTTTTCCCCTGACCCCATGCAAAAATATTTTTCAGAAAATCTGTATGATGATGCTTTTCAATCTTAAAAATTTTCCTGCAAGATTCAGGTATTAATGTCATGAACTGGTTTCAAATCGGCATGCTGGCAATAGGCGTCCTCCTGGGTGCGACGGTATTTAAGGGCGCCATCCCTTTTGCGCACCGGTTCGGGCTAAAAGTCCGCTTTTGGCTCCGGTACGGGAGAAATGGGAAACCGATTCTGTTTGTTTACTCGGATAGTTCGAATTGGAAGGTTTACATAGAAACAAACATACTGCCCCGCATCGAAGCCCATGCAATCATCCTGAACTGGTCCAAGCGCCGCGAATGGGGATCCCGGTGGCAGTTTGAGACGAACCTGTTCGACCAGTGGGCCGGGCCGGGTGAATTTGTTCCTGTTGCCATCCTGCTTTCGCCCATAGGGAAGACAATAACATTTCGATTGTGGCAACTTTCCGGGAATTCCAAACACGGCAAATTCAAGGTGTCCAGGGAAGCCGAACAGGCTTTATTTGAAACGGTGAAACGGCTGCCCCAGGGGGTTGCCTGATTTGACAAGATGGAAAAGGGGGCAGCGGACAAGTAATGAAAACACCAATCGTTTGCCAGACCGCCTCAGAGCCCATTGAACTCTATAAAATCTTGAAGCTCGTAAATGTGGCCAATAGCGGCGGCGAAGCGAAATATCTGATCTCTGAAGGTAAAGTTCTCGTAAATGGAAAGGTCGAAACCAGAAAACGAAAAAAGATCTTTTCAGGCGATGTCGTAGAATTTGGAGAAAAGATCATTCGTGTGCAAGTCAAATGACTACGATGTCCATTAGGTTCATCTTCCATTTGGGAGCGGAACGCTTGACAACCCTACCGAATAATGTCAATTATTTCCGGGAAGCGGTAATACACGATTATTAAAGATATCAAGTGATTCGAAAAAGGATTGGAAATGTTGAAAATCCAGCAGTTTCGCTATTCGTCCGACAATTTTGCCTATGTGATTTACGGTAAGTCCGCTGCCGGGGTTGTGGACGGCGGCGCCGTGGATAAGATCCTTGCCTTTCTGGCGGACCGCAACCTGACGCCGGCGTTTATCGCCAACACCCACCAGCATGCGGACCACACGGTGGGGACCGGGCGCTTAAAGGACCGGACGGGGGCCCCTGTCTTTGACGGTCAGACGTTGCGAAACCGGAAAGAGATTGCACTGGAGGGCCAAAAAATAACCGTCCTGGAAACGCCGGGACATACGGCGGATTCACTTTGCTTTTATTTTGGAGATGTTCTGATCAGCGGCGACACGCTTTTTAACGGTACCATCGGAAACTGCTTTTCAGGCGATCTCAAGGGGTTTTTGGGTTCCATCAAACGGTTGATGGCCTTGCCGGCAAAGACCGAGATTTATGCCGGCCACGATTATATCCGGGCGGCCATGGCCTTTGCGCGATCGCTGGAGCCGGAAAACCGCAGCATCGATCAATTTTTAAAGAAATACAATCCCGACAGGGTTTTTTCATCGCTCCAGGAGGAACTGCAGGTCAACCCCTATCTGAAATTTAATGACAACGGCATCATCGCCGTGCTTGAGAAAAAAGGGCTGCCCGTGGATACCGAATACCGGCGCTGGGAATCACTGATGTCCCTGGAATAACAGACGGCGCCGGATAAACCATTGTTTCAGGCGGCCCGTTTTATCTGCGAAAGAAATCCGAATTGAAAAGACCGGAAAGCAGTCCCCCCATTAAGCAGGGCGAATTAATCGAAACTGTTAAACGTCATGCCGAAAAACTGTTTGCAGGTGCCCGGGGCAGCCATGACTGGGAGCATACCCTGCGGGTGTGCCGGTTGTGCCGGCAGATCGGATCGGCGGAAGGCGCCGACATGGATGTTCTCATGGCGGCGGCCTATCTCCATGACATCGGCCGGTGCTATCAGGATAGCTCCAACGGAGAGGTCTGCCACGCCGAAAAGGGCGCGCAAATGGCCCGGCCGATTGTAGAGGGGCTTGCGTTGTCATCGGAGCAAAAAGCGAACATCCTCCACGCCGTGGGGTCCCATCGCTTTCGCGGGCCCCGGCAGCCGGAAACGTTGGAGGCCAGGGTGCTGTTTGATGCCGACAAGCTGGATGCCATCGGCGCGGTGGGCGTGGCCCGGGCGTTTCTCTTTGCCGGCGAGGTCGGCGCCCGGCTGCACAATCCGGACATGAACGTGGAGGAGGCCAGGCCTTATTCCATAGACGATACCGGCTATCGTGAATTCAAAGTAAAACTCAGCAAGGTAAAGGACCGGATATTGACACGGCATGGCCGAAAACTGGCGGAAGCGCGCCATGAATTTATGGTAAAATTTTTCAGACGATTTTTAAAAGAATATGAAGGAAAGGAATAGCGATCATGGGCGTCAATGTGGTTACAAAAATAGATGACAGCGTAAAGGTAAAGCGTGTTCTAATGAGTGTTTCCGACAAGAGCGGTCTGGAAGAATTTGTTCCCCGGCTGCTGAAGGTCAACCCGGACATCCGAATTTTTTCAACCGGCGGCACGTTCACCCGGCTCAGGGAGATCTTAAAAGAAAAAGCCGACGGCTGTCTGCAGCAGGTATCGGACTACACCGGACAACCTGAAACCCAGGGCGGCCTGGTAAAAACCCTCGATTTTAAAATTTATCTGGGGCTGCTGACGGAAACATACAATAAAGCCCATCAGGCCGACTTAAAACGCACCGCTGCGGTTCCCATGGACATGGTGGTGGTCAATCTGTATCCCTTCAAGGAGACGGTCGCAAAACCGGATGTAACCCTTGAAGCGGCCCGGGGCAATATCGATATCGGCGGCCCCTGCATGATCCGGGCGGCTGCCAAGAATTTTATCCGGGTCGCGGCGGTGGTGGATCCGTCCGACTATCCGTTGATTATGGAAGGGATGGAAGCTGCCAAGGGCCGCATTTCTTTAACGCTTCGCTTCCAACTGGCCCAAAAGGCCTTTAAACACACGGCCGGTTATGATCGGGCCATTGCGAACTTTTTAGATAAAACGCCCGTTACATCGGTAGCGGAGGGTTATCCGGAACGGGTTTCATAGCAACGGTCCGTTGTGGGTTGTTCGTTGTCCGCGGCTGAAATCCATAGAAACGGATTTAGATTTGCACCTGACAACTGAACACGGACTCCACTTTCTTTTTAAAACGGGCAAATATAGAGAGGCCAGAAGGAGATAGGAATGGGCGAAGATCTTAAAAAAATGTATAAGACCATCGTTGCGGATCATTTTTCACCCCGGATGGAAATCAGTTTTATAGACGGTGATAAGCGCCAGACGCTCGTTTATGAAAAGGTACTATGGACCATCGGCGACGAACAAATGGGATTGCGATACGGCGAAAACCCCGGACAGGAGGCGGCGCTCTACCGTCTCGCCAACGGCAACTTGGTCCTGGGAGACACCCGGACCATTCAGGCGGGACAGTATCTGGCATCCGATATCGAGCTGCTGCAGTCCGGCAAACATCCCGGCAAGACCAATCTGACCGATGCCGACAACGCCCTCAACATTTTAAGATATTTCAACGAGCGTCCGGCGGTTGTCATTGTCAAACATAACAACCCCTGCGGCGTGGCCCGCTGCGACACCCTGGAAAGCGCTTATGCAAAAGCGTATATGGCGGATCGGGTGGCGGCGTTTGGCGGCTGCATCGCCGTAAACCAGCCGGTGGACAAGGCAACGGCAGGGGCCATCGCCAAACAATATGCCGAGGTGGTGGTGGCCCCCGATTTTGAAGCGGGGGTGATGGACATTTTTGCCAAAAAGAAAAACCTCAGGGTCATCCGGATTGCCAATATTGCTCGCCTGCAGGCGTTTGCCGGCAAAACCTTTGTCGATTTCAAAAGTCTGATGGACGGCGGCATTATCGCACAGGAATCATTTGTACCGCGAACGCGCAAGGCCGCCGACCTGCAGCTGGCCGAAAGTGAATACAAGGGCAGAAAATACAAAATAGCGCGCGTACCGACCCCGGCGGAGGTTGAAGATCTGCTGTTCGGCTGGCTGGTGGAATCCGGCGTCACTTCCAATTCCGTCATCTATGTGAAAGGCCAGGTCACCGTCGGCATCGGAACCGGAGAGCAGGACCGGGTGGGTGTCGCTGAAATTGCCCGGGACAAGGCCTACCGCAAGCTGGCCGACCGCTACTGCTTTGAAACCCATGCCGTCGCCTATAACGACTTAAAGGATCCGGATAAAAAAAGCGAAATTGATCAGCGCGTGGCGCGGGAAAAGGGGGGTCTGATCGGGTCGGCCATGGTCAGCGACGCGTTTTTCCCCTTTCGGGACGGGGTCGATGTCGGGATCAGGGAGGGGATCTCCGCGGTGGTTCAACCCGGCGGTTCCGAAAATGACTACCAGTCCATCGAGGCCTGCAACGAAGCCGGCGTCACCATGGTCTTTACCGGTCAGCGGAGTTTCAAGCACTAGTCGCCATTGTAAAATCCGGTTGATGACAGCGCCAAATTCAGCGGTACTCCTAAATTATAATCTGCCCGGGGTTCATCCGCTCCGGGCAGATTCATTTTATGCAAATCAATGCGTGTGCCGCCGGTCATAAAAAAGCTTTCTACATTGACATTTTTAGACGGTTATCATATGGGGTGCCGCTAAAATACGCAGCAGTTATAAAGCTGCTAAACCATACATATGCCGCAATATGTTACGATGTATTGATCCACTCAATAACCGCTTTCGATTGTGTCATGAAGGGGTTATACTAACAGCAAACCAAACCGGTTGATTAAATGAATTCCATCCTGGTTGTGTCTACGGATCAAAATTCAATCGCAGCCTTTCGCGACGCTTTCGGGTCTACGTATTCCCTCACAGAGGCCCGCCAGCTTACAGACGTGCTGGAGAGCCTGCATACCTGCCACAAGGATTTAATCTTTATCGATATTGAGCTGCTGTCCGTGTCGGATGACAGGGACGGCCCCATTCAGGGGTTGCAGCTTATCTGGAAGGCTTGCGCGACCTCCGAGGTCGTGGTGATGTCTTCCAAAGACCGGATTCGCGAAGCCGTCAAGGCCGTCAAGGCCGGCGCCAGGGATTACATTACCCATCCCGTTCAGCCGGCGGAGGTTAAACTGGTCGTTGAAAACATCAACAAGTACACTTCGATCCAGTCCGAACTGGATTATCTTCGCAAGAAACTCTGGCAGTCGGATTCCCGGGAGCTGGTCCAAACCCAAAACACGGATATGAAGGCTGTTTTTGAGAGGATCAGCCTGGTTGCACCCACCAAGACAACGGTGCTGCTCTTGGGAGAGACCGGCACCGGCAAGGGCGTTTTGGCCAAACTGATGCATCGGCACAGCAACCGAAAAGACAGGCAGTTTATCAGCGTGCATTGCGGCGCCATTCCCGATACCCTGGTGGAAAGCGAACTGTTTGGTCATGAAAAAGGGTCCTTTACCGGCGCGGTCCGGAAAAAGCAGGGTAAATTTCAAATTGCCCATGGCGGAACAATCTTCCTGGATGAAATCGGAACCCTCACCCCATCGGCCCAGATCAAACTGCTGCAAGTCTTGCAGGACGGGACCTTTCAAACTGTCGGGGGGGAGAAGACCCTTGCGGTGGATGTCCGGGTCATTTCGGCCACCAATGTGGACCTGAAAAGTATGTGCGACGAGGGACAGTTTAGAAAAGATCTCTACTATCGGCTGAATGTGTTCCCGATTCTGGTGCCCCCACTGTCGAAAAGAATCGAGGATATCCCCCTGCTGCTGGATTTGTTTTTAAAACGCTTGAATCGAAATGGTCAGAAAAATATTCAGGCGGTTGAGCCGGCGGTGATGGATGCCTTTAATAAGTATTCCTGGCCCGGCAATATTCGCGAACTTGAAAATATGCTGGAGCGGGCATATATACTGGCAAAATCTCATATGCTGACCCGGCAGGACTTTCCCGGCGAAATCTTTGAGTCAGGGCTTTCCCCGTCAATGGCGCCCGTTGATACGTCAGAAACACTTTCGGAATTCAGACGCAGGGCCATTGAGGTTGCCGAAAAATCATATTTAAATGAATTGCTCGTCAAGCATCAGGGCAAACTCGGAAAAGCGTCTGTGGATGCCGGTGTTTCATCCCGCCAGCTTCACAAATTATTAAGCAAATATGCCATTCAGAAAGAATCATTCAAAGCCCCCTCTGTTTCCTCTAAAAAACAGGAACTTTAAGTTCCACAATCTTCAAAAACCGGAACACCAGAGTCCATCTCATCATATCTAATTTGTTTTCAAAGAGTTACCCTCCCTGTCGGCATTCATGCGTCTGCCCCAATAGCGAACGTGAGGTTCACACGCGTCCCCGGTATCTCCGCAATTGAAAGCTAAAAAGTAAATTTAATAATAAAAAACAGGTAGTTATTTTATGGCACAGTATTTGCTCTGAAAAAAAATAATATATTATTTGCTGCAAAATCATGGTGGGTGTTCGATCCATTAGCGTGCGGTAGTCACAAGGATCCGATCGAATGGAGTTAAGACATTCAAACAACGCTGATAAAACCGGTGAGGAAAAGATTGTAATCAGGGGCCTGGTGATTCCTGCGGACTGGGATGATACCGGAAATGTCGTGGCAGTGTCCATCGCATCTTTTAATGAAGATAAATATTTAGTGACTGATAACCCGGCCGGAAAAGAACTGCTGAATTTCATCGAGCACGAAGTTACGGTCGTCGGGACATTAAACGTTGTGGGAACAAAAATATACCTGACTATTTCTGATTTTTTTAGCTTTGGAAGCAATTCAGGCTTAACACCGGACAATTGACATTTAGCCGGGTCCATAAAGTGTCCAAGACAGGGAACAGAAAGGAGAATAAAAAATGGCGGATATGACGCAACAAAAATCTAGCGATGTAGTAATCGATCATGGCAAGGGGCAATTCTCAGATCTCTGGAAAAAAGAAGATTACATGGCAATCTGGCTGGGGTTTATCATCCTGATCGTCGGGCTCTTCATTTTTGTCTCCCGACCGCCGGCCGACATGGAAAAGAATTTTGAAAAGTACAATGCCGGCATGAAGGCAGAGGCCAAACGCGCGCCTTTTAAAACCATCGCCTGGCATGACGCTTCAGCGGCCAAACGGAAAATTCGTGCCAGCAACGAGGGCTACGCCAAAACGATTCAAGGCTTTTTGGCCCCGCCGTCCAAATGGAAAAACAATCCCATCGATTCCATTTATCAAAGCAAGGATGCGGCTGATGCGCTCAATGCCAAGGGGAAAGACGCCCATGATAAAGCCAAGGCCGCTTTAGCCGATGCGCTGGCCGCCGCCCAAACCGCCGAACAGGCCGCCGCCGGTGCGGAATTCAAGGACAACGATCTCAATGATAAGGCCCAGACCGCAATTGCCGCCTGGTTGAAGGCCGGTGAGAACGAATCAAAGGCCAAAGCCAAAGTCGGAAACAAGGCCTATAACCGGATCGGCGCTTTGATCGGATTGGCCGTCATTCTGGCTGTCTTTTTCGGTATCGGTATGACAGTAATGGGAAAACCGTTTGGAAGCTTTTTTATGGGATTTTTCTTTGTTTTTTTTCTGGCGGTCCTGGCCTACATGGCAGAGATGCAGCAAACCGTCAGCTTTTATGGTTTCGGGTTTCCGCTGTGGGCCATTGTGTTCGGGATGCTGATCAGCAACACCATTGGAACACCGGCATGGATCAAGCCGGCGGTGCAGACCGAATACTATATTAAGACCGGGCTGGTCCTGCTGGGGGCCGAGATTTTATTCGGCAAGATGCTGGCCATCGGCATTCCGGGCATTTTCGTTGCCTGGGTAGTGACGCCGATTGTTCTGATATGCACCTTCTGGTTCGGCCAGCGGGTCCTTAAATTCCCTTCGAAAACCCTTAACATAACGATCTCAGCCGACATGTCGGTTTGCGGGGTTTCAGCCGCCATTGCCACGGCAGCCGCCTGCCGCGCCAAAAAAGAAGAACTGACCCTGGCCATAGGGCTCTCCATGGTATTTACCGCCATCATGATGGTGGCGATGCCGGCATTTATTAAAGCGGTGGGGATGAACCACGTCCTGGGCGGCGCCTGGATGGGCGGTACGATCGACGCTACCGGAGCGGTCGCCGCGGCCGGCGCGTTTCTTAGCGACAGGGCCCTGTATGTAGCGGCCACCGTAAAGATGATCCAGAACATTCTCATCGGCGTTATTGCCTTCGCCGTTGCGGTTTACTGGGTAGCCCGGGTGGAGAACATTCCGGGCCAGGCCGTCAGCTGGATGGAAATCTGGTATCGTTTTCCCAAGTTCGTGCTGGGATTTATTGCGGCCTCCATTGTTTTTTCATTGATCGACGATAGCATGGGTAAAGATGCCAGCAGCGCCATTTTAGACTACGGCGTCTTAAGAGGATTCAGCCGCCTGCTGCGGGAATGGTTCTTTGCGCTGGCCTTTACCTCCATCGGCCTGGCAACCAACTTCCGGGAACTGGCCAAGTATTTCAAGGGCGGCAAGCCCCTTATCCTTTATGTTTGCGGCCAATCCTTCAACCTGATGCTAACCCTGCTGATGGCTTATATTATGTTCTTTTTGGTTTTCCCGGAAATTACCGCAAAAATTTAGCGGGGCATATGAAAAAAGAAAAAACGAAAATATCTCCGGACCGGGCTGCGGCCCGGTCCGGAGCGTGGCTGAAACTGCTGGTGGGGATCGGCGTGGTCCTGTTGTTCATGTTCGTTGCCGGCCCGGTGTTCCAGAGGCTTCCGGGTTTTGTCAACATGGCTGCTTTTATCGAAAAAGAGGGGATCAGAGCCACGGCCATCTACTATACCGATGTTAAGGAATTCGGCGAGGCTGAAGTTTCCCTGCGTAACAACTTTGCGTTTTTTATCGCAAACAGCCAGGGGCATGGACCCAAACCGAAGGTCGACGTGCCGCCGGCCTTCAGCCCCAATTAGGGCCGACCGGAAACCTTCAGGCGACCGCCTGAATCTGTTGCATCCGAATCTCAGAAGTAAAACCTACAACAGCGGGTGTCATCCCTTTCTTTTCTGGGAATTCTGCGGTCATTATTTTAAAAAACCGGAACCGTCCCGTCATCATAAAAAAACTTCATTTGTTTCAATCAGTTAGTTAAATTCAGGCGCACAGATTGAGATACATTCAAAACATCCCCGGCAATAATTCAGAATAAAAAGTTCCATCGATAGCCGCTCTAAATTTTTTGTTTCTATATATATCATATGCTTATCTGGTTGGCATGTATCATGCTTTACTTTCAGCAGCATGCTTTGCGCGGTGCCGATGTGTTTTCGGCGTTTAAAAAATATTGGATGCGATCCGGAGAGGAGAAAGACAATGTGGCAAGAGGCTTTGAATGTTGCTGCGATCGGGTTTTCAGTGGTTTTTGTTTCGCTGGGGGTACTTGCGGTCAGTGTGCGGTTGATGAGCCTTTTTTTTAGGCAGGGTGAAAAGAAAGCCAAGGGGGTTGAGCCATGAGCACTTTTGACGTTTTTCAGACGATACTGTTAAAGACCGGTTTTTTTCATCTGACGTTCGGCCATGTCATCATGTGGGGGGTCGGCCTGTTTTTTATGATGCTGGCCATCAAAAAGGATTTTGAACCGCTGCTGCTGGTCCCCATCGGCTTCAGCATCTTTCTCGTGAACATGCCCCTGGCGCCGCTGACCGGCAAAGGGGAACTTCTCAATATTTTCAATCACTATGGGCTGGAATTGGAGGTCATTCCCTGTCTCATATTTTTAGGGGTCGGCGCATTAACCGATTTCGGTCCCATGATCGCCAATCCCAAGACTATTCTATGAAAAAGATTGTCTATCCCCTGCTGGCCACCGCCGTGATCTGCCTGATCACGCCGGCGGTTGCTCCCCTGATGGGCCTTTTAATGGCCGGCAACCTCTTCAGAGAATGCGGTGTGGTTGAAAGACTGTTAAAAACATCCCAGAACGAACTTCTCAATATAGTGACGATATTTCTGGGGCTCAGCGTCGGTTCAACCATGTCTGCCGATAAATTTTTAAGACCCCAGCCGATCTTTATTTTTATACTGGGGCTGATCGCCTTTGCCTTTTCAACCGTCGGCGGCATCCTGCTGGCAAAGCTGATGAATCTTTTTGTCAAGGAAAAGATCAATCCATTGATTGGGTCGGCGGGGGTATCGGCGGTTCCGATGGCGGCGCGGGTTTCACAGAAGATGGGACAGGAGGCGGATAAACACAATTATCTGCTGATGCACGCCATGGGGCCCAACGTGGCCGGCGTGATCGGTACGGCGGTGGCGGCGGGCATGTTTATGACCCTGTTGAAATAGTCTCGGTATAGACCGTAAAAGCGACCGGGCGGGTTAAATCGAGACCCGGCTGCGACAAGGTTGTCGATCATGGGCTATTTTTTTTCACCGGGATGTTACCGCTGCAATCACCCTGCCAAAACCTTTAAAAGGATATTTAAGGCATGGTCGATATCATCCGAAGAGATATGGTAATGCGTTACAGCCCGGATCTGATCAGGTGCTTTGGGCCCCACCAGAACCCCCTCGGCCTTAAGCCGCTTCGTTAATTCCTGCGGGGTTAAATCCGCCCGGGTAATTTTAAAAAAGACAATATTGCTTTTGATGAGCTCCGGCGCAATGGACAGACCCTCGATAGCCGCAATTCCTTCAGCAAGTTTGCGGGCATTGGCATGATCATCCGCCAGGCGGTCGACCATTTCATTCAGCGCCACAATACCGGCGGCCGCCAGGATCCCGGCCTGGCGCATTCCCCCGCCGATAGCTTTGCGAAGCCTGCGGGCTTGAGCGATAAAATCGGCTTGCCCGCAAATCAAAGAGCCCACCGGGGCGGCCAGGCCCTTGCTCAGGCAAAACGTGATGGAATCCGCATTCGCCGCCAGTGAAGCGGCCGGAACCCCCTGGGCGACGGCTGCATTGAAAATACGGGCGCCATCCACATGAATTTTAACCCCGTGGCGACGGGCAATGTCTCCGACGGCACGCATATAACCGGCGTCCAGAAAGCCGCCGTTGCAGCGGTTGTGGGTATTTTCCAGCGCGATCAGGCGGGTGCGGGGAAAGTGAATATCATCCGGCCGGATGGCGATTTCAATATCGCCTAACTTCAAGGTGCCGTCGGGCTGGTTGGGGATGGTGCGGTGATGGATACCCCCCAGGGCGGCGGAACCGCCCTGCTCACTGAAAAAAATGTGGGATTCATCTCCCAGGATGATTTCATCGCCCCGGCCGCAGTGGGTCAGCTGGCTCACCAGGTTGCCCATGGTGCCGCTGGCAACAAACAGGGCGGCTTCTTTGCCCAGCCTTTCGGCCGCCAGTTCTTCCAAGCGGTTGACGGTGGGGTCTTCTCTGAACACATCATCGCCGACAGGGGCTTCAGCCATGGCACGCCGCATGTTGGCGGTTGGCTGAGTAACGGTATCCGAACGCAGGTCCACAATACGCATGGTCGATTTCTCCTTCAATCATTAAAGTGATATTTAAAACCGCCCGATTGCCCTATGCGGTTCTGTGGCGGCAGACCGCAAAGCAGAATCCCACAGGGTTTGAAACGGAAAGTACCATTGCACCTCTATAAAAAATCCGGGGACCCTGCAAGAAAAAAATTGAAAATGATCCGGCCGATGGTCTTGGCTTGACTATTTGGATCGGATAAATGTACAAAATATGAAAATCTATTTTTTTTCAGAGAAGTGTTTCTCGCTACACATAAGGAGGTTGAGATGGCTGAACTGTTATGGAAACCTTCAGAGCAAAGAATTCAAAACACAAACCTGTATCGGTTTATAGCCGCGGTCAACACCCGGTATGGCCGCAGGTTTGCGGACTATGACGGGCTGTACGGATGGTCCATCGAGAATATTTCAGACTTCTGGGCGGCCATGTGGGATTTTGGCGGCA
>JARGFK010000022.1 GCA_029211065.1 Desulfobacterales bacterium | reverse complement strand
AAATGGAGGTGAGGATACCATGAAGACGGCAAGGGTGTTCAAATCGGGAAATTCACAGGCGGTCAGATTGCCTAAGGAATTCAAGCTCGATGTCGCGGAAGTTCATGTATTCCGGAAAGACGGGGACTTGGTGCTGCGACCTTTAAAAAAGACCTGGCAGGAGTATTTCGTTCGAGGGCGGCGATTCAGCGTCGTCTTTCCGAAGTCAATCGAAGATCTGGCCTTGGAGGAGCAAACTTCATGGTGATCCGTTACATGCTGGACACCGATGCCTGCATTGCTTTGATCAAGAATCGTCCGGAAGCGATGCGCAGCCGGTTGGACCGCCTTTCTCCGGAAGAAGTTGGGATATCCAGTATCGTCGCGGCGGAACTCTGGTTTGGTGTTGCGCATTCTCTGAAGAAAAAACAAAATGAAGCGGCTCTAAAGGATTTTCTGGACTATGCGACCGCTGTAGATTGGCCGTGCGAGGCTTCTCCGCTTTATGGAAAAATTCGTACAGGGCTTCAGAAGCAAAGAACGCCGATCGGCGCTATGGATCTACTCATTGCCGTTCACGCTCTTTTTCTCGGTGCGGTGCTCATTACAAACAACACGAGGGAATTTGAAAGGGTACCCCATCTGGAGATTGAAAATTGGGATGCAATGGGGTCAGGATGAAACAAATTTCGATGATCCGATATTTGCCGAGGAAACCCTTGTATGACATTTTTCCTCTGAACACCAGGAGCGCATCACTACCTTCCGTGATTTATCGGCTCTATAAAAATGGGTGTAAATGAAATCTGAAAACCGGATGCTTGTTGAAACGCTGATCCGGAAAGGCGTTCAAATTGAGAACCCGGAGGGCGTTCAGGTTGACCGGAATGTGGACCCTTTGCGTATATCCGGCGAAGGTGTTGTTATTCATACCGGATGCAAAATATTTGGCCGTTCAACGTTGATACTTCAGGGAACTGAACTCGGCAAAGAAGGGCCGGTCACGATCGAAAACTGTCAGCTCGGGCCTAATGTACAGCTGAAATCAGGCTATTTCAAAGATGCCGTGTTTTTGGAAAAGGCCGGCGCAGGGTATGGTTCGCGTATCAGAGAGGGGACCATCCTGGAGGAAGAGGCCTCGGTATCCCATGCGGTTGATTTAAAACAGACCATTTTATTCCCCTTTGTTACCCTGGGAAGTCTGATCAATTTCTGCGACTGTCTGATGGCCGGCGGCACCAGTCGCCGGGACCATAGTGAAGTGGGTAGTTCATTTATTCATTTTAATTTTACCCCGAATCAGGACAAAGCCACACCTTCATTAATCGGCGATGTGTCCCGGGGGGTCATGCTGAATCAGCGGTCTATTTTTTTGGGAGGGCAGGGCGGTATAGTGGGTCCCTGCCGACTTGAATTCGGAACCGTTTCGGCAGCCGGGACCATTTGCCGCAAGGACCAGCTCAAGCCTGATCGATTAATCTATGAGCGGGGAGGACCGGGGGGAAACATCCCCCATTATCCCGGCATGTACCGCAGCGTTAAGCGGATTGTTCACAACAATTTGATTTATATAGCCAATTTGATGGCATTGATGCAGTGGTATCGACATGTTCGCTGCCGGTTTGTTTCAAATGCGTTTCCGGAAGCCCTGTTAAACGGGTTAAAGGAAAAGTTGCAGATGAATATTGACGAGCGTATCAACCGTCTGGAAGTGTTCAGCCGGAAAATGCCGGATTCACTAAGGATCTATCAGGAAACGCTCAAAGAAGATGCCTCTTCTATGTTGATTCTACAAAAAAAGGAAATTCATGATAACTGGACAGACCTGAAAGAGGCACTGAATACCTTGCTGGACTATGCCGGGGATGAAAGGCTTCGGGACCGGTTTCTTGAACGCATCACTTCCGGGATTCAATCGGCCGATAAAGACTATCTCGCTGTTATCAAGGGTTTAAACCCGCAAGAATCAGAAATCGGCACGCACTGGCTGCAGGGGATTGTCGATCATGTTGTCGGCAGGGCACTTAAGATTATTCCGTCGTTTGGGGGTACGAAACAAATATGAAAACCCGAACCGAAGTACAAACGCCGTATGCACTCCGCAGAATGCGCCGTTTAGGTTTGAACGCAGGGCGTTAGCCTTTTATGTTTCTGGATTCCGGCTTTCGTCGGAATGACGATTCGCGGCAAGCCGCGGGGAATTGGACCCAAAAGAGAATTAAACCACCCTTTGCGCTCTTGGCGTCTTTGCGGTTCACCTAATATTATTCATAAAATTTTTATCCTAAAAAGTCGATGGTGTAAGGCTCCATCCCTTTCGGATGTTCACAAGCGTATTTTTCAAGGGCCTTGGCAATAAGGGAAAAATTATCGCCGGGAATCGCATGGGGAATAATCAGTACCCCGAAGTGAGACCGTGAATCGTTGAAAAAACGGACCGAAAGACGTATAAAATCGTCTCTATTTCGGGTGACAAGGGCTTTGCCTTCTGAAACCGCATATTTCAGGTGTTCTATATCCGAAGATTGAGTCCTGCCTACTTCATGGGTGCTAACCGCATCGACCTTTTGTTTTCTTAGAAGCGCTGAGACCTTTGGACTTATATCTTCATCGAGATAATATTTCACGAGCTGCTTCCGGCGAGAATGGGGTGCCTTTTTCGAATGCTGTCAGTGGTCCAACTCTCATTTTGATCTATAAGTTCATCGATTTCATCAGGATAAGCGCGATAGTACCCCAATGCCGCTCTAAGTTGCAGATCGGTGAGCCAATGGTAGACGGTCTTCAACCGTTCGAAATTTTCTGCAACACTTTTGTAATTGGAAATGATCTCAAATACTTCCAAACCTGTTCCGGCAACTCGCGCTTTTTTTCCACTGACACCTTCGGAAAAAACAATCCCGGGACAGCGATGCATCTTGACCGCCTCTTCAAGCAGCTCTTTTGTCATAGTAGAGAAATCTTTCCCCGATTCCAAAGCGAGCGCCCGGATCTCTCTAAGCATTTTCTCAGGAATTCGCATGCTTTTTTGGGCACTTCCCATCTTCATCTCCTTGGTGAGCTGTTTGTGTGACATGAAATTACATCGTAATACATAGAAAGTCAACAATTCATTTTATCGGAACTTTATTATGGAAAGCGGTATAAACAAATTTAATTGACTTCCGTACAATATGGCCTTATAATTGGGTCTAATTTTAAGACCTAATTTATGGGTCTATTGTAGGAGGGTATCATGCAGCAGGCTAAATTCAGTTGTAAAGAGAATCAGGTTGAATTCTTAAATAATTATAAGAACTACGGTTTCAAGGATAAAAGCGCTATGGTTCGTGAGGCTTTGAACCGGTTAATGGAAGAATTGGAATCGCAGAAATTAAGGGAATCAGCCGATTTATATGCTGAAATTTACGTGGAGGATTCTGAACTCAAGACAGTGACAGATTCTGCGATTCAAGGCTGGCCCGAATGACGACCCTTTCGCGAGGTATGATCATCGAGATTGATCTGAATCCGGTAAAAGGGTCTGAGACAGGTAAAGTGCGCCCATGCGTGGTTGTGACCAACGATGTTTACAATGCGCGCGTACCGGTCATTCAAGTTGTGCCGATCACGGAATGGAATGAGAAGAAGTCGCGAATCAAGACCAATGTGACCCTGATTCCATCTCAGACAAATGGTCTTAACAAGAAATCCATCGCCGACTGCCTGCAAACCCGTCCGATTGACTATCGCATGAGATTGCAACGCGTTCGGGGCAAGTTGGAACATAAAGATATGAGTATGATCGATCAAGCCCTGAAAGTGGTTTTCTCTCTTTAACATTGGATGTTCTTCAAAGGTCTCAGAACAGAAAACAAGATGGGGAAACTTTTCGGTACAGACGGCATCCGGGGAAAGGCCTATCAGTATCCCATTACCTCTGAAATGGCGGTTCAGATCGGCAAAGCGGTGGCCGTATTTTTCAAAAAAGAAAATACAAGGACACGGATCCTGATCGCAAACGATTCGCGTATTTCCGCCGAGATGCTGGAGACCGGTCTGGCTGCCGGAATCTGCGCCATGGGGGCGGATGCAGCTTTTTGCGGCTTGCTGCCGACCCCGGGGGTTGCCTGGCTGGCCGTTGCTGAAAACGCCGATGCCGGCATATCCGTGTCGGCATCGCATAACCCCTATGATGACAATGGCATCAAAATATTCAAAGGAGATGGCTTTAAGCTTTCAGCGCAGGAGGAAGCGCAAATTGAAACCCTCATATTAAAGGATAAGGGGTTAACATCTCCCACGGTTGCCGAAACCGGCCGTATCCATCGTCTGAACGATCCCGGCAACCGCTACAGGGAATTTCTGGCTTCTACGGTTGCCTTGTCATCGTTAAAAGGAATGAAGATCGTCATCGACTGTGCCAACGGCGCCACCAGCCGAATCGCACCGCAATTGTTTGCCGACCTGGGTGCCGAGGTTAAGGTTCTTTTTAATAGCCCCAACGGGAAAAACATCAATGACGGCTGCGGTTCCGAACATCCACTTCAATTAAAACAACAAGTAATTGAAAACAATGCAAATATTGGGATTGGGTTTGACGGCGACGGCGACCGCCTGATCGTCGTGGACGAGGGCGGGGGAATTCTCAGCGGCGATGAAGTGCTGGCAATCTTTGCCGGATTTATGAGCCAGAAAGAAACGCTCAAAAAAAAGCCGGTGGTCAGCACGGTAATGAGCAACATCGGGCTGGGTATAGCCCTCAGGGAAATGGGTATCCGACACATCATGACCGATGTCGGCGACCGGCATGTCATGGAAAAAATGAAGGCTCACGGCGCCGTTCTCGGTGGCGAAAACTCCGGGCATATGATCTTTTTAGATTATCATACCACCGGTGACGGCATGCTGTCCGCTCTGCAGCTGATCCGGATCATGCGATCGAACCGGAAACCCGTTTCCGAGCTTAAAAAGATCATGACCCTGTTTCCGCAAACCCTTATGAATGTGGAAGTCAAACAGAAGCCGGATCTCAATGCGCTACCAGGGATACAGAAGGCCATCCAATCCGTTCAAAATAAATTAAGAGAAAAGGGTAGGGTACTGGTACGGTATTCCGGGACGCAGCCGCTCTGTCGCGTTATGGTTGAAGGGCCTACCCGGGATGAAACCGACGATCATTGTCGCCATATTGCGGAGTGTATTAAAGCAGCTCTTGGCTAAATCCTTGGTATCGGTAAAAATAAAAAAAACGCCCCTGCATGCTATTCCTACACAGGGGCGTTTATATTTATAATGGGACGGTTTTTAAAGCTATGACCGACTCCTTAATCTCTTCGTCCGAAAATATGAAGCAGCATGAGAAAGAGGTTGATAAAGTCCAGGTACAGTTTAAGTGCTCCTAAAATAGCCCCTTTGCGAACCACACCGGCTTCAAGGCCTGCAGGCTGGGTCAAGGCCATGGCTTTCAGTTGCTGTGTATCATAAGCCGTCAGGCCGATAAACACAAATACGCCGATATAGCTGATGATCATGGCCATGCCGGTGCTCCGGACAAACATATTCACTACCGACGCAATAATAATACCGAAGAGTCCCATCATCATAAAGCCGCCCATCGATGTCAGGTCCCGCTTGGTGGTCATGCCATATATGCTGCAGGCAACAAATGTGGCGGCGCAGATAAAAAAGGTGGATGTTATGCTTGATCGGGTATAAGCCAAGAAAATCATTGATAAAGTGGCACCGTTTAAGGCTGCGTAGAGCACAAAAAGCCCGGTAGCGGTTGAAGCCTGCATTTTATGAACCCTGGCGCTGATACTGAACACTAGAGCCAACTCGGCAATAATCAAGCCAAAAAATATCAGTCGATTTCCTAATATAAGGTTGTATAGCGTCTCATTTTGAGAAACATAATACGCGACAAACCCGGTCAGGGCTAAACCGATGGCCATCCAGTTATATACGCTTCTGATAAATTCATTAACCTGAATCTGAGCCTGGTCACGTTGAAGTGAAACAGGTTGCATAGATACCTCCTAATCGTCATTAGTGTATTGTTTAAATTGATTTCCGAATCCTACCAGTTTCTTCCGATAAACATAACACATCCGTAAAACATATCAAGATTAAAAACGCTTTGACATCAGCTGAATTTACAGTATATATAACTTTAATATACGGTTGCTGTTGTCGATATTTTTTTAGCGGGTCTTTTATACTATATTAAAACTTTATTTTCTTGGGCGTAAAATATCCATGAAGCCTGAAGAAATGTATCAGCATCTCAAGGCATTGGCGGAAAGATTAAATATAACCGTTTCGGAACAGATTTTGCGTAAAAGCGGTGTCAACACACAAAGCGGGTTTTGCATCGTAAAAAATAAAAAACTTTTTATTTTGGACAAACAAAAATCCACTTTTGATAAAAATACGATAATGTGCTCATTTTTGAGCAAAGAAATTAATGATGATATTTATGTCATGCCGGCTGTAAGGGAATTTATTCAAAAATATGCCAAGGATGACGCATAGGGTATCAAGGGGAAGAACCAACCGGGTTCCATATTGTTATTAGTTTACATAATATATCTTATCAGACATAACGGCAATATAAAGGAAACTATATCCGGTTATCATATAAATAAAAACACCGATCGCCATCCTCTTGTCCTCTAACAAAACTATGAAAAACGTAATCCAGCCAGATACCCCTCAGAATATAATTTATACCGTATCCAAACTCACCGCAGGGATCAAGGCGGTGCTGGAGGAAAATTTTCCGTTTGTATGGGTAACAGGTGAAATCTCCAATTTCAGTGTGCCGGTTTCAGGCCACTATTATTTCACCCTCAAAGACGAACATGCACAAATCAGTGCGGTGATCTTTCGCGGCCAGAATCGCAACTTGAAATTTGTTCCGGCTGACGGCATGAATGTTACCGGCCTTGGTCGGATCAGTCTGTATGCGCCCAGGGGATCCTATCAAGTAATATTTGAATATTTAGAGCCCAAGGGTATAGGGGAAATGCAGATTGCCTTTGAGCAACTCAAAACGCAACTTTCCGAAGAAGGGCTGTTTGACGAAAAACACAAACAAAAGCTGCCGTTTCTTCCGCAAAAAATAGCGATCATTACCTCCCCTACCGGTGCAGTTGTTCATGATATTATTAAGGTAACGCACCGACGCTATCCGAATATTCACATAAAAATAATCCCGGTGAAAGTACAGGGCGATGGTGCCGATAAGGAAATTGTATCCGCGCTGGAACTACTCAATCGCCGACCGGATGTGGATGTGGCTATTATGGCGCGTGGCGGCGGCTCTTTGGAAGACCTGAATGCGTTTAACACAGAAATCGTGGCAAGGGCTATTTTTAGGTCAAAAATCCCCATCATTTCAGCCATCGGACACGAAACCGACTTTACCATTGCCGACTTCGTTGCCGATCTCAGGGCGCCGACGCCTTCAGCGGCAGCTGAACTTGCTGTTCCAGTCAAGCATGAATTGAAACAACTTTGCCATAAACTAAAAAACGATATAATTACATTTGGTTATAATAATATTGATGATTATCGAATTCAGCTGAACCAGTTGATGGTGCGCATGGTTGATCCGCGAAAAAAATTACAAGAACTTCGATTCCATGCCGACGATCTCATGCTTCGCTTGATTCGACTCACCGCAAATGCCCTTGACCGTAAACGTGAACGTATTTCCTGGTGGGCAGATCGGCTGCGAATAATTAACCCGCAGACTCAAATTTATAAACTTAAAGATACAGTTGATAGATTAAAATATAACATACAGTATTATATGAGAATATATAGCAATAGTAAATCTTCAGAATTGGAGGCTCAAGCGGCAAGGCTCCGCGCCTTAAGCCCCATCGCCATCTTGGAGCGGGGTTACAGCATCACCCGTACCGTTTCAGATAAAACCGTTGTCAAATCCGCTGAATCCGTCGAAATCGGACAGAACCTTGACATACTGCTTGCAAGGGGTTCCCTTGTCTGTCGTGTAGGGAGGAAATCAATCAATGGCCAAAAAAACATTTGAACAATCACTAAAGCAGTTGGAACAGATCGTCCGTGAATTGGAATCCGGCGACCTGCCCCTTGAAAAAGCCTTGAAAAAGTTTGAAGAAGGGATTCAACTTTCAAAGCTGTGTTCCCAGATACTGGATGAGACTGAACAAAAAATATCTATTTTGTTAAAAGACCAGGACGGTGAGATCATTGAAAAACCTTTCACCGTTGGCAATGATTCAAAGGAAACATAACAAAGTAACAGATTGATGGTGAATAGACGGTAGGCTGTGTTGCTTCCAGCGCATATCCGGCGGAATTCATCCTAACCACTTGAATCGTTATTATAAAAATTCATGTTACCCCTGGAAACCTACCTCAAAAAAAAGCGATCCCGAATTGATCGCGAAATCAGGCAAATTCTGTTGGAATCCACCGCTTCCCCCAGGATACTCGCTGCCATGTCCTATTCCATAATGGCCGGCGGAAAAAGGCTGCGACCGATTTTGTGTTTGGCCGCCGCAGACGCCGTTGCCGGAAAACCCCATGAAGCCCTGCGGGCCGCCTGCGCCCTCGAATTCATCCATACCTATTCTCTGATACATGACGATTTGCCGGCAATGGATAACGACGACTTGCGCAGAGGCAAAAAAACCTGTCATGTGGCCTTTGATGAAGCCACAGCCATTTTAGCCGGCGATGCCATGCTGACGATGGCATTTCAGATACTTTCAACCGACGATAGTAAAAAAAAAACGGCGCAATACCTACAAGTTATTTACACCATTGCAACGGCTGCCGGCCACAAAGGGATGGTTGCAGGACAAATGCGGGACATTGCTTCAGAAGGCCGCACCCTGGCATTGAAGGATCTTAAAGAGATTTATCGGTTAAAAACCGGCGCCCTTATCGAGGCATCAATATGCACCGGCGCCATTATCGCGGATGCTTCCCGCACCCAAATGCATCAGCTGTCCAGGTATGCTAAAAATATTGGCCTGGCTTTTCAGATAACCGACGACATATTAAACGTCGAAGGTGATCCGGCTGTTACCGGGAAAGCATCCGGTACGGATGAATTTCGCCAAAAAGCGACCTATCCTGCCCTGATCGGTGTTTCCAAGTCTTTTGAAACCGCTGAAAAACTGGTCCGATATGCGATTCAATCCATCAAAGGGTTTGACGATAAATCGGATCCCCTTCGCGCCATTGCAGACTATGTTGTAAAAAGAAAAAAGTAGCTTTATACGGTTCTTCATATTATATAATAGTTTGATTGATCGGAAACAAAATGAAACGATAGTCGTTTTTTTGAATTTATGATTCATCTTTTACAATTCACCTAAAAGGAGTCGGTCATTCATTGAGTTTACTGGAACAGATTAATTCCCCGGACGATTTAAAACGTCTTTCCCGATCCGAGCTTCCAAAACTTGCAGCAGAAATTCGCAAAGAGATTGTTGCGGTTGTATCCAAAACCGGCGGCCACCTGGCGTCCAGCCTGGGTACAGTGGAACTTGCCATTGCCGTTCACTATGTATTCAATGCCCCGGAGGACAAAATTATCTGGGATGTCGGCCACCAGTCTTACGCGCACAAGCTCTTGACCGGCCGACGGGAGCGTTTTCATACCCTGCGACAGCACGGCGGTATTAGTGGTTTTACCCGCATGAACGAAAGCCCGTTTGATGCTTTTTCAACCGGGCACAGCAGCACTTCCATTTCTGCCGGCATAGGAATTTCATGTGCCAAGCGGCTTAAAAACGATCCGGCCAAAACAATTGCCATAATCGGTGACGGTTCGATGACAGCCGGGCTTGCATATGAAGGGTTGAACCAGGCCGGAGATATTCACAAGGATCTGATCGTCATACTAAACGATAACGACATGTCCATCGCCCGCAATGTAGGGGCATTGTCATCATTTCTGAGCCGGACGCTTTCAGCAAAAAAACTTCAGGAACTGAGAAAAGAACTGGGAGAATTCTTAAAGTCATTACCCAAAATCGGCGATGATATCTACCAGTTTGCCAAACGCAGTGAGGAATCATTTAAAACCTTTATCACGCCGGGAATGTTATTC
Organism: Desulfobacterales bacterium; assembly: GCA_029211065.1. Taxonomy (NCBI): domain Bacteria; kingdom Pseudomonadati; phylum Thermodesulfobacteriota; class Desulfobacteria; order Desulfobacterales; species Desulfobacterales bacterium. The sequence continues at coordinate 41,811 of JARGFK010000022.1, read as the reverse complement.
GAGGCGTTTAATTTTGAGTACTTTGGCCCCATTAACGGTCACAGGCTCAACCATCTTATAGACATACTGAATAATATCAAACATCTAAACGAACCTGTGCTGCTGCATATTACGACGCATAAAGGAAAGGGGTACCCCCCTGCCGAAAAAAATCCGGTTTACTTTCATGGCGTCGGATGCTTTGAGGTCGAGACCGGAAACTGTATCACCGGCGAAAAGATCATCCCCACCTACACCAACGTATTTGGCGATACCATGGTGCAGCTGGCCCAAACCAATCCTTCCATCGTGGCGGTTACCGCAGCCATGCCGGAAGGCACCGGTCTTATGAAGTTTTCCCAAATGTTTCCGGATCGGTTTTTTGACGTCGGAATCGCTGAGCAGCACGGGGTGCTCTTTGCCGCCGGCATCGCCACTGAGGGCCTAAAGCCGGTTGTGGCTATTTATTCAACCTTTCTCCAACGCGCCTATGACCAGATTGTCCATGATGTTTGCCTGGAGAACCTGCCGGTGGTTTTTGCCGTTGATAGGGGGGGAATTGTCGGCGAAGACGGCCCTACCCACCACGGACTGTTTGATTTTTCCTATTTGAGAAGCCTGCCCAATATGATCGTCATGTCTCCAAAAGATGAAAATGAACTGCGCCGGATGCTCCTTACCGCCATCGAATACAAGGGCCCTGCAGCTGTTCGCTATCCCCGCGGATCAGGGACCGGGGCCTTATTGGACGAGGAGCTTAAGCCCTTGACCATCGGCAAAGCTGAAATTTTAACCCAAGGGGACGATATTCTTATCCTTGCAATCGGCCGGCCGGTCGCCGATGCGCTGGAAGCACATCACATGCTGTCAGAAAAAGGTATTTTTGCAACGGTGGTCAACTGTCGCTTTCTCAAACCATTGGATACGGATTTGATTTGTGCTTTGACCGCAAAGATCCCCAACGTCATTACAGTTGAAGAACATGTCCGTCAGGGTGGTTTTGGAAGTGCCGTTTTGGAGTGTCTAAGCGATAACGGCGCCATGAACTATCGACTGGAACGAATTGGGATCCCGGACACTTATGTCGAACACGGACCCCAGGGGCTTCTCAGGTCAAAATACGGTTTAGACGCCCAGGGGATTTTGACGGCAGCTCAAAAACTGTTAGGGGCTTGATGTCAAAAAAAAGACTTGACCTGGTTCTTGTGGAAAAAGGTTTGGTCCAAAGCCGGCAGCGTGCCCGGGCCTTGATCATGTCGGGCAGCGTCCTGGTAAACAGAACAAAAGTCGACAAACCCGGCACACTCGTTACGGACACTGAAGATATTGTTGTCAAAGGCCAGGACCACCCTTATGTCAGCCGGGGAGGATTGAAGCTTGAAGAGGCCCTGTCCCTGCTAAAGGTTTCGACAAGCGGCCTGGTTTGCCTGGACGTGGGTGCATCCACCGGTGGTTTTACCGACTGTTTGCTCCAGCATGGGGCCAAGCACGTTTTTTCCGTTGACGTTGGATATGGCCAGCTGGCTTGGGCATTGCGACAGGATTCACGGGTCACCGTCCTGGAGCGGACAAACATCCGGCATATGCCGGCAAGCGCCCTTCCCTGCCTGGTTGATCTGATTGCCATCGACGTTTCTTTTATATCGCTGAAAATTGTTGTCCCGGCAGTCTTAAAGTTTTTAAAAAAAGAAGGCCGAATTCTTGCGCTGATAAAACCCCAGTTTGAAGTCGGTAAAGGCAATGTCGGCAAAGGCGGGGTTGTGCGGGACCCGTCCCAACATCAGGACGTTATCGAAAATTTGGCCGGTTTTTTTAAAACGATCGACCTGATATGTAAGGCTACGATGCCCTCGCCGATTCTGGGACCCAAAGGAAACCGGGAATTTTTTTTCTTATTAACTTCATCTGAAACATCGGCTGTTGAATAGATTCGGTTTTTAGTCTTGATTTTTTCCGCGCAACTATATAGAAGGATGAATCTAAAATTCATCGAAGTGATATCATCAGACTAAACAAAATTCCAAATAGAGAGGAGCATAAGTAATAGATATGGTTGAAAAATTAAGAAGTATCGCTCTAATCGCCCATGGCGGCGCCGGTAAAACGTCACTGGCAGAAGTCATGCTTTTCAATGCCGGAATACTCAACCGACAGGGTCGTGTTGAGGATGGGAATACCGCCATGGATTTCGAACCGGAAGAGCTTAAACGCCAGATCAGCATCAGCAGTGCGTTTCATCAGTTCAGCTGGAATAAATATACCATCAATATTATTGACACGCCGGGTGATCAAAACTTTTTTTGCGACACCAAGTTTTGCATGCAGGCTGCTGATGCGGCTGTTGTGGTTATTGATGCCGTGGACGGCGTAAAAGTCCAAACAGAATTGGCGTGGAGCTTTGCCGACGATTTCGATTTGCCGAGGGTAATCTTCACGAACAAGCTGGACCGTGAAAGGGCAGATTTTTCACGGACATTTGAAGATATTAAGAAAATATTCACCCCCAAACCGATAATCCTTCAGCTTCCCATCGGAAAGGAATCCGAATTCAAGGGGGTTGTAGACCTGATCAGCATGAAGGCGTATTTATATGATGCCGACGGGAAGGGCGTTCCAACCGAAGTTCCTGCCGACATGAAAGATCAGGCGGCTGCCGAACGGGAAGCACTGATTGAAAACATAGCTGAGGCCGATGATACCCTGGTCGAAAAATATCTTGAAGGCGAAGCATTAACCGATAACGAAATAAAGACAGCCCTCCGGGCCGGCACTTTGGCGCAAATTTTTGTGCCGGTTCTGTGCGGCTCGGCCACCCGCAATATCGGTATCGATCTGTTAATGGATTTTATCGGTAGCTGTCTGCCCTCGCCCCTGGACAGAGCCGCCAAAACGGGTGCGGATCCGGCCGGCAACGAGATAGAGCGCACCCCCGACCCGGATGCCCCTTTTTCGGCTTTTGTTTTTAAAACCATCGCCGATCCCTATTCCGGTCGCCTTTCGGTTTTTAAAATCATCTCGGGAAAGCTGGAGGGGGATGGCAGTTTCTACAACATGAATAAAGAAAATAGAGAGCGCTTTACACAGTTGTTGCGACTATCCGGAAAAGAGCAAAAACAGATAACGGGGGCCGGCCCCGGGGATATTGTTGCTGTGGCCAAGTTGAAAGAAACCGTAACCGGCGATACGCTCTGTGATGAAAGCAATAAAATAAAATTCAAATCCGTGGAACCCCTTCCCTCCCTGATCACTTTTGCAGTTGAACCGAATTCCAGGGGAGATGAAGACAAAATTTACAGCTCCTTGGCAAAACTCCTTGAAGAAGATGTCGCCTTGAAACTTGATCGCAATTCCGAAACAAAAGAAATTTTGTTGTCCGGCATGGGTCAGGTTCATATTGAAGCAACAATTGAAAAGCTAAAGCGAAAATTTAATGTGGAAGTGTTGTTGAATAAACCCAAGGTCCCCTACAGGGAAACCATCAAGAAAAAAGTGCGGGTTCAGGGTCGCCACAAAAAACAAACCGGCGGCCATGGCCAGTTCGGCGACTGCTGGGTCCAGTTTGAACCGTTGCCCCGGGGAAAAGGCTTTGAGTATGTTGACGCCATCGTCGGCGGGGCGATCCCCAAGACCTATATTCCGGCCGTTGAAAAAGGGATTATTGAATCGGCCCAAAGAGGGGTGCTGGCAGGATTTCCGTGCGTTGATTTCAGGGCGACTTTAGATGACGGATCGTTTCATGCCGTAGATTCTTCTGAAATGGCATTTAAAATAGCCGGGTCACTCGCATTTAAAAAAGCGACGACCGAAGCAAATCCGGTTCTGCTGGAACCGATCATGGAAGTTTCCATTATTACGTCGGAAGAATACATGGGAGACATCATGGGAGACCTGAACAGCAGAAGGGGCCGCGTGCTGGGTATGGACAGCCAGGGCAAAAGCCAGGTGATTAAAGCGAATGTTCCCATGTCCGAGTTTCTGACCTATGCCCCGGATCTGAACTCCATGACCGGCGGCAGGGGCACTTTCTCCATGAAATTTTCTCATTATGATGAAGTCCCGGTGCAACTGGCACAGAAGATCATTGATGAAATCAATAAAGACAAGGAATAACAGATACCCCCGGGCAAACCGGGGGTATCTATTGAGAAAGCCCTCCCGGCAGACAATTCTTGGCAGGCGCATACCCCTGCCAGAAAGCATCCCACCGTTTTGTAAAATAGATTCTGTTCTCCGGTGAAATATTTTGGGCCAAGGGGCAGTTGTCCATATGAAATCGACGGGACCCTTTATGGCCGATATAATGTCCTTCCGTTTCTTTCCAGTCTCGCCAGATCCCCTTTTCAGCTTTCATTGCCGATTGTTGGGCTTCCAATAGAATTGCGTGATACCTGATATTCGGATAACGATACAGGTAATGCCCGTATCCGCGGTGGAGTATCTCTTTGTTGATAAAAATGTCCGCCGGGCCGAAAATATAAGCAAGATTTCTGCCGTAGTGATCAATTCTTTCCTTGTCGAACTCCAATCGTACATATGTTTGAAATACCATTTGCTTGTTGAAGTTTTTGGCTTCAGGGCCCAGCAATTCCGGCTTTTTGTCAGCGTTTCCGATTTCCGGCGTATTGATGCCGATATAGCGGATACGCCGACCGTCTGCCAAAACAATGGTATCCCCGTCATCCACCCAGCGCACATAAGCCGTCGTTTCTGCCCGGGCATAACCGCCCTGGAATAAAATGATGCCAAGGAAAGCGATAATAAAGTAAGCGGCAATCCTTAATTTCATTCACAAATTTCCTTAAACAAGTCTCAAGGTTTGAATTTTTGAATTTTGGTCATTGGAATTTGTTTGATATTTGGAATTTGATGGTTGGAATTTCAGTAAGTGTATGAAAATCCAAGAAAGCTTCCCTCTGAGGTCGGATATTTACTGTACCGTAAGCATTCATCAACTGACAGAAAGGTTACACAGCTTTACGGCGCTCGCGTCCAGCATTTGGGCCAATCCGCCCCTTTCCGAGGGAATAAATCCGAACGACTGTTTCCAGACGGCATCGCTTTCCATGCACAGGTAGATCATTGCCTGGGGCGCCCGCGCTCTGATCCACCCAACGACTTTACGATAGAGTTCAATCCGCAGGGGTTGGAAATAGCGCATTTTGGCATCGAGTCCGGAAATGAATTCTCCATAAATGATTTTCGAATCGGGAAATCGTTTATGGACAATCGGTTTTAATGCCGGCATAAATCGAAAAGAGCCCATGCTGATCCAGGCGATGTTTTCAGCGGAAACATACGAAAAGAGCTGTTCTATCACTTGACGGTAGTCATTTTGACAGCCATCGTAGATAATCAAGGGATCCAGATGAAAACCCAATGGATATCCCCAGTCCTGACACGTTGCAGCGGCCTTGAGCCTTGCGGTAAGTGGAGCGGTTCGACGTTCTTCGCTACGAATAATCCCGGGTGAGTTGAGCGACCAGGAGATGATGGTTTTCCGATTGTGCCTCAGCCGCTTTAACCGGTCAATCGCAATGGTTTTGGTTTTTAATTCCAGCACGGCATGGCGCTGCGCTGAAAATTTTTCAATCAACCGGCGATTGAGATCACTCCAGGCATCCCAGATCAAGCTGTCGGTGAATTCACCGGTCCCTACCCTGCTGACTGTTTTTTCAGCAAACACCCCTTCCAGTTCTTTCAGCAGGTCGTTTTTGTTTACAAAATATTGAAGCAGGGGGGGATGAAAATAGGATTGCAGGATGCAATAGGAGCAATCCATATTGCAAAAGGAACCGATGTGCAGAATTTTATAACCGCAGCATTGATAGGCACGCGTACCCGGGCAGTCTCGGATGAATGCCCCTCTGTTTTGCGTCAGATAAAGTGCTTGTTTTCCCGCATGGACCGGATCATCGGCGCAAAGAAACGAATGAAACATTTTCTTTGGATCCGTGATAATTTCAGAAGGAATCTTCAGCCGGTCCTTGATAGAGCGGACTTCCGGGAAATGAAGAACCTGCGCGTCAATTAATAATTTTGCCGGCGGCAATGGGACAGGCCCTTTACTTCTTTATCAAATCGCAAGTAAGGTCGCGCGCCTTTTCCAACGTGAGTTTGCTCATGTTGAGTACCAGGTGATAAAGGTCGGGGTGGTCATAGTCTTCTTTGCCGAATTTTCGATATAAGTTGCTGCGTCTTTTGTCCTCTCTGTTTACGGCCTGGGTGGCCTGGGCGGTCGAGAGGTCATAATGCTCTTCCATAAACCGGATACGGTCATTCAGGTGGGCAATCAGGAGTACATGAAAAGTGTCTTCGCGATCTCTTAAAATATATTGCCCGCCCCGGCCTAAAATGACGGCATTTCCTTCATCGGCGATCTGAACGATGATTTTATTCAAAAGATCGACAAAAATCTCTTCGTCAATATATCCGCGCTTTTCATCAAGGATACGCTCCACCAGGTTTTTTGAAACCAGTCCGGTCATAAACTTTAATAACTTGCCGCCGGCTTCTTTCTCAATGGACTCCACCCAATGGGTGGAAACTTTCGCCTTTTTGGCGACCATCTGAATGATTTCATTGTCGACAAAGGAATAGTTCATTTTTTTTGCGACCATATCCCCCAGGGTTTTACCTCCGGCGCCAAACTGTCGGGAAATAGTAATCACAGCCATGTCCACCTCCTTTGAAATCGGGCAGGGATCCACATCGTATCAGCGGTTCGAATATTCACGGTCGGAAAAAAACAATCATCTCTAAATGTTGACATCGTCTTCGTGCATAGCATGTTGAATCCCTAAAAGCAAAGAGAAATGTCGAACTTACGGATCGCAGTTAAAAATCTTTATATCCGCGTTGATGCCGATTAAATACAGGACCAATATTTGATAAAATGGGTATTTTCAATGAGCCCCGCCAAGGCGGACTGATGCGATTCGAGCTCATCCAGGCTATTAAAATGCAGCCGGATAACGTGTTTGGCGCCCTCAAAATCAGCGGGTGGTATCAGCTCGAAATGGCTGCCAAGGGACAAGTTTCTTTTGAATTCCGCAAACTTATTTTCCGCCTCAACAAGCGCCGGAAACCGTCGCTGTTTTAGATAAAATCTTACCTTTGAAGTCTTTTGGGCGTGGTTATCATTTTCATCGGTCAGAATCCGGCCAATCTCCGTTTCCGACAGGATCGCCATATAGTCCTTTTCTTCGCGCAGCGCGATTTCTTTAACCAGGGTAAATATTTCGCGCTGTTTGGCGAGACTCAGTCGCAATTCATTGAATATACCGGCAAATGCGGTACACGCTTCTTGGGAGATTTTTTCAAGATCCAACGCCATGGACAGCGATATGACACCTGCGACAATCAGTTCCTGGACAAACTGCGGCAATCGGCATAATTTTTGAATTTTTTTGATGACCGCAAGATTCCCCGGCAGGGCGAGAGAAGCCGCTGCCTTTGCCAGTTTTTCCGGCTCGTGATAAAAACCCGACAAAAGATTCAGCGACCGGGACGCTTCGATGAGATTCAATTGGCGCTGCTGGGCATTATCCGCAATGGCAAACTGAGCGTACGCCAATTTTTCTGTCTCAGGGTCCGCAATCCTGGCCGGAAGAGTTGGCCATCCAAGATATTGACCGGCTTGAATCCGTCGAAAACCGCTAAGGACGGTGAATATCTCCCCTTTTCCCATCAGCAAGGGGGGGTGAATCAGCCCCAACAGTTTCAGAGATTCAGCCAGTTCGACGATATGCCCTTCAGTTGTAATGCGAAACGTTTGATCGGAAAGATCAATAGATGACAATGGAACAATTTTGTTGTCAAAGCGCATTTTGAGTACCGGCAAGCATTTCAAGCGCTTCAAGATATTTTATACGTGTATTGTTGACGACTTCTTTGGGCAGCGGCGGCGCCGGCGGTTTTTTGTCCCATTTGATAGACAGTAAATAGTCCCTGAGATATTGTTTGTCGAAACTCTGTTGGGAACCACCGGATCGATAATGTGCTTTGGGCCAAAATCTGGATGAATCCGGCGTCAATACTTCATCGATGAGCAACACATCTTCGCCGACCAGTCCGAATTCGAATTTGGTATCCGCGATGATAATTCCTCTTTTTTCTGCGAATTCAGCGCCTTTTTTATAAACCAGAAAGCTAAGCTGTTTTACTTTTTCGGCCAACGGCTTGCCGATTTTTTTGACGGTTTCATTGAAATCGATATTCATATCATGTGATCCGGCCTCAGCTTTTGTAGAAGGTGTATAAAGCGGCTCGGGAAGTTTGTCGGATTCCTTAAGGCCTTTGGGGAGTTTTATGTCGCAAATGGTACCGGATTCCTGATATGATGTCCAACCGGAGCCGGATAAATATCCCCTGACAATGCATTCAATCGGCAGCGGCTCGGCTTTTTTTACAAGCATGCTGCGGCCCCGAAGGATGTCGGCATAGGGCTGACAGGCGGATGGATAGTCATCAATATTGCTGGAGATTATATGATTTGGGACAATGGATGCCATCTGATTGAACCAAAAAAGTGATATTTGTGTTAAAATTTTCCCCTTTTCGGGTATGGGATCCGGCATGATCACGTCAAATGCCGAAATTCGGTCGGTCGCAACCATCAGCAGGCTGTCGTCCAGGTCATAAATATCTCTCACTTTGCCGCGTTTTAGTAACTTTAATGTCGGAAAATCGGTTTGTTTCACTGTTTTCAGCATTTAAACCCCCTCCAGATTGTGTTGTCCGTGTTTAACCCAATGAACTGAACCCCCAAAAAAATTAATTTTATATACCGCACCAAGAGCAAAAAACAAGGGGAAACATGATCCTCAAAAAAACACTTATAATCTTATGATAGCCCCTTCGATCGTGTCAGATACAATCAGAACCCCGACCGAACGGTTTCGCCCCATCAGGAATGTTCCTGAAAAAGCGCCGGGATTAAAAAAAAGAAGCCCATCTTTTAGGTGGTTTGCGGCTTTATGGGTATGCCCATAAACAATGGCATTTACATCCGTAAAGCACCCCTTTATTTTGTCCTCTATCCCCCGGGGAGATCCCCATCCATGAATCAGCCCGATGCGAAATCTACCGACTGCGATGATCTCTTTATCCGGAAGCTTTGCAGCGACTTCTTGTCGATCCATATTCCCACGAACCGATATAACTTTTTTATCGGAAAAAACCTTTAAAACCGCTAGGTTGACGAGATCGCCGGCATGCAGAATCATATCAGCATCAGCGAAGATATGATCCGCCAGTCGGTAAAGGCGCTCATCGGGTTCAGACAAATGCGTATCAGAAATAACCCCGATTTTCATTAATCGATTAATCCGACAAAAAAATGTAGAAAAGATGGTCTTCCGGAGAGAAAATAATTAGGAAACGTCAACAAACAGGATGCGCCAAATTTGAAAAATTCACATTTATTTTTTGAATGCCTGAATATATTTTTTCAGTATCAACTGTGATGCTTCTTTCACCTCGATAAACTTAATCCCGGTTTCATACTTGTCATCTTCGCCCGGTCGGGAATAAACAACCTCACCCTTCATATCGATCAGCTCATCTTCCAACGCTAGGGATAGTGATACGATCTGTTTTGAATCTATCGGGAAATGGGTTTCCATCAGGATTCCATTTTCGGACACATTCAGTGTTCGACCCATTGCCTGTTTTACGGTCACATTGTTTTCATCAATACCGATATAAGACAGATTCAGAGAATTGATTCTAACGGCTTTTCTTTGTTCTTTTGACGTCATCAGGGTCCTATCTCCTATCTCTCGATGTTTTGGGATTAAAACTTTCCATAAAGCTTCACGGTCCCGTTGTTCATTTCATTTTCTTGAAAAGATCGGTGGCCGCCAACGTCGTTATCGATATATTGGCGGCAATGTTTTCAATCAGATGCTTTACCGTCGTGGAGAGTTGATCATACTCAGTGTGAATTTTTGCAAGATCAATTTCTTTTACGGTAAGATTTTCCGACCCTGCGATGGAAGCCGAATAAGGTTCTTGTCCCATGTCTAAGAAGGGATGATATCCGAAATAATCATCACGCTCTAATAAAACCAGCGGAACATTCGCCTTATCTGAGGTTCGGACCACACATGCTTTACCGGCCGTAATGACGTAAAATTTTTCTTTTTTATCACCCTGTTTCAGTACCAGTTTCATCGATTGAATAAGCGCTTTGGCTTTATTCGTTTTAAGATGAAAATCAACGATGCGATCACTCACCTGAACCATGCGGTTATCTAAACTTTTTAAAAGTCCTTTAAATTCAGGTGATAAGCGGGCGTATTCACTGGAAATCCGTTGCGCATCAATTACGCCCAACTGGACATTGGTGGCGGCAATCGCGGAAGCGCTTCGAATATTTCCCTCGAGCAGAAATGAAGCCATGCTGCCGATAAAAGTTCCTTCGCTGATTTGAACAATGGTCAAGGGCCCTTGGGGGGTCTGTTTGACAATATCAACAACGCCCTCCAATACCACCCAGATCCAGTTGCCATGCTTTCCCTCTTCGACAATGGAAGTGCCGGCGGTATACTCTTCTTCATCAACAACAAAGTTGTAATCGATCAAAGGACCTTTAATAACCGGAATCCCCGACCCTTTTTTGCCTGAACCCGCAGCTTGGGCCAGTGTTTGCGGTCCCAGCTTTTTAATCTGCCCGTCATCTAATTTTTTCAATCCGTCCAGGATGACTTCCATACGGCTATTCCGGATTACCTTTGTTCGTTCAATACCATCCTTACGGAACTCAAATTCGCCTTCAGTCCAACCAAATAGCGAGTAAAGGGCATCCAGCCCTTTCAGGGATTCGCTGGAAGCGTCGACGGGATTACCCTTTGAAAAATAAACAACCGCCGGCCCCGCAGCATATTTACATTGAAAGCGCAGGGTTCCTGAACTTCCATTTGCGCCCAACAACTGCAAAAGGTCCACCAGACCCAAAAAACCAAGATTACCCGAGAGATCCGCCTTGATGCTCATACCGATTTAGCTGTTATGCCCATTTTGTCTGTTTTTGAAGTGATTTCAATGTCAGCTTCAAACATTCCTTCAGTGTTACCCCAACCCCTTGCCCTGACAACGCGCTGGCTTCAAAAGAAGGCGCTTTCAACTGGCGATTCAGATCGTGCTCCATTTGATCGATTGTCATCAGCGGCATCCCCTGTTGGGCGAGATCGCGTTTGTTGTACTGCATTATTAATGGAATTTTAAAAATGCTGAGATTGTATTCTTTCAGATTATCCTGCAAATCTTTTAACGAAAGCATATTTTTTTCACGCCTGACCTCCAGGGAGTCTGCTACAAATACGATGGCGTCAACCCCCATCAAAACAAGCTTTCGGGTCGAGCGATACTGCACCTGTCCGGGCACCGTGTACAGTTGTACACGTACATCACACCCTTTGATTTTACCAAGTCCCATGGGTAAAAAATCAAAATATAAGGTCCGGTCTCCTTCCGTGTTGACCGATACCATTTCACCTGCCACCTGTTTCTTAAATGTCTTGTGGATATACTCAAGATTGGTTGTCTTACCGCATCGGCCGGGTCCGTAAAAAACAATTTTACATTCAATCTCTCTATTTTTCAAATTAAAAATAGCCATCTGAAATAAACTCCACACCACTGAACTGCTATCGATTCTAATCAGTTGGTCGACAAGATCTTAATATCCAGACTGTAATCCCCTCTTTTGGGGCCGGTGCCGATCTGGGTCTTTTCGGCAATAATCCCGGTGCCTTCAAAAATAGCTATCGGTGAGAAAAATTGGACATTAGATAACTTTAGACCGACCGCTAAATTGTCAATTAAAGATTTATCCCTGCTTGAAATAATCAGGCTCAAAACATTTCCGGATTGAAAGTTTACATCGAACTCAAGGGATTTTCCCTTTTGGGGACCGTCTTCAAGTGTGACTTTAATCGCGCTGATATCAAGATACTCTTCTTCCGGCAATTCCTCATCCGGCGCGTTTTCTATCTTCTCTGGCGGTTCGTTATCAGGTACGGGGGATAGGGTTTTGGCAATTCCTTTTTTTGCCAGAATATCTCCCAGAAAAGAACGCACACTGTTTAACTGGGATGAACTGAACTTGCCGCCGGAAAGCCACTTCTCATACTCCGTTACCGCATCCTCAACAGACGTGCGTGTCATACAGCACCGAATGATGTTTTTGGCGGCGACGACCCTGACCGCATCTTTATCGAGGAGCAAATTAAACTCTTTTAATGCCCTTTCGAATTGGCCGAACTTTGCCAGCGCGATTGCCCCTTCAATGGCCGCAGAATCTTCATCTTTGGCGGCGAAGGCAAACTGCTTCTTAATAAGATCCTGTATTTTTTCAGGGATTTCTATGATCGACGGAGCCTTTGCCAGTTTCAAGATCTCGTTATCAAGCGCTACGATTTTTCTGGTTATACTACCCATCAGACTTTCTCGATTTTTAATCTGGACGCTTGACTTGATGAGGGAAAGAATTTTGTTATATTTAACTTTTGACTCTTTCAGCAGGCCCTGGGTCCGATAAAGCTCTGCTTCCTGAATCAAGGTTTTAATCTGAGTTTTAATATCCATTGTTTTCCTCTCATCAAAATGAGATTTAGGATTCAAGCCTCCGTCGCAATGATGTATAACCATACTAAACATTTTGAGATTTATACTTTTTTATGCTTCTTGTCAACATTTTGGTCAGATAAATCGGTTGACAATTATTGAATTTGTGCTAAACCATTTTTCTCCATTTAATGTGATCATGTCCAAAGCGGATTATCTTTAAAACAGGGTGAATTTTTCAACCTGTTTGGGGCGATCATTCCGTATTCAGACTGAATATTTTATTAATTTAAATTTAAATAAACAAGGAGGATGCCATGAAACAAAAAGTAACGGTCATTGGAGCCGGCAACGTAGGGGCTACCGCCGCCCAGCGACTGGCGGAAAAAGAATTATGCGATGTTGTCCTGGTCGACATTGTCGAAGGGGTGCCCCAGGGCAAATCGCTGGACCTTACCGAAGCAGCCCCGATTGAAAAACATGACGCCCGTTTAACCGGCACCAACAACTATGAAGACACCGCCGGCTCTGATATCGTTATCATTACAGCGGGAATTCCCCGGAAGCCCGGGATGAGCCGCGACGATCTCATCGGTACCAATGCCGGAATCATGAAAAGTGTGACGGAAAAAGTTGCAAAATTGTCCCCTGATTCGATTATCATTATTGTCAGCAACCCCCTTGATGCCATGTGTCATGTGGCCTATGAAGCCAGTGGATTTCCCAAAAACCGGGTCATCGGCATGGCCGGCGTCCTTGATTCCGCCCGTTTCAGAGCTTTCATTGCCATGGAGCTGAATGTGTCGGTTGAAAACACCCACGCATTCGTACTGGGTGGACACGGCGACACCATGGTTCCGCTGCCGCGATATTCAACGGTAGCCGGCATACCCATTACGGAACTGATTTCAAAAGAACGGATCGATGCTATCGTTGAAAGAACCCGAAACGGAGGGGCTGAAATTGTCAAACTGCTCACCACCAGTGCGTATTACGCCCCGGCATCGGCAGCTGTGGAGATGGCCGAATCGATTCTCAAGGACAAGAAAAAGATCCTTCCCTGCGCCGTATATCTCCAGGGTGAATATGGTATCAATGATCTGTTTATCGGCGTCCCGGTGAAACTGGGGGCCGGCGGCGTTGAAGAAGTCATTGAGATTACCCTGACGGATGAAGAAAAAGCCGCACTCAACAAATCGGCTGCCGCTGTCCAGGAACTAAAGGAAGTTTTAAAAAAGCTGAAAAAATGAAGCTCCCCGCAGCCAGCAGCAGGGTATTCAGGCGAAGGCGAATAAAAGTCATTCCGCCAGTTTGTCTTTTATCGATCTGGCGATACTGTCGTTTATACCGGGCAGCCTACACAGTTCTTCAAGGGTAGCTGCCCGGATATTTTTGGTGCTGCCGAAATGTTTCAGCAGCTTTTTTTTCCTTTGTTTTCCAATACCGGGGACCGTATCCAATATCGATTGCATGGCATCAGACCGGTGCCGCTTGCGGTGAAAGTCAATGGCGAACCGATGGGCCTCATCTCTGATGCGCTGCAGGAAAAACAGCAGGTCTTTATCCCTGTTGAAATCAATCGGATTGGCCCTGCCCGGCTGATAGACCTTGTCTGAAGCCTCTCCTTTTATGTCATCTTTTTTAGCAATCCCGATAACCTTGAACGCATTTTCTATATCGAGTGCTTTCAGTACGGTCACACCAATATTCAATTGTCCCTTGCCGCCGTCCACAAGCAGAACGTCCGGATAGGGAAGAGAATCCGATCCTTTTCCGAAGCGGCGTCTCAGGACTTCCGCCATGTAGGCATAGTCGTCCGGTCCGGAAACGGATGTTAAGATGTATTTGCGGTATGAAGATTTTTGCGGTTTTCCATTAATAAAAACCACAATGGCAGCGACCGGTTGTCGCCCTGAAATATTGGAATTGTCAATGCATTCTATCTGTAACGGCAGGCGGTCCATCCGAAGCTTGTATTGCAGACGAAGGAGAATGTCCATTTCAGCCGTCTGCAGCGCCACTAAATCTTTCAACCTGTTGTGGGCGTTCTGACGGGCCATTTTGATCAAGCGAACCTTCTCGCCCCGTCTGGGCGCCAAAATTTTAACACGCGCCCCTTTGATATCCCCAAGCCAGTCCTCAAATACCGCAGCATCTTCCGGCAGGACCGGTACCAGAATTTCCCCGGGGATAAAGTGGTTGTTGTCGTAGAACTGGCGTAAAAAGGCGCTCAGCATTTCAGGCTCCGTTGAAAGGCGGCCGCTAAGATTGAAGTGGTGGGATCCCACCAGATAGCCCCCCCGTACCATCAACAGATGAAGAACCGATGCTGTTTCGGAAGCGGCAACCGCGAGAACATCCCTGTCTTTTAAGTCGGTCGTAACAGACACCTGTTTCTCAAGGGTTTTTTGGAGGGCGAACATTTTATCCCGGAGCACGGCAGCGTATTCGTATTCCCGATTTTTGGCTGACAGTTGCATCTGTTTTTTGATTTTTTCAATCAATTCGGTTGTTTTTCCTTTTAAAAACAGTCCGACTTCCTTGACGACCTCATCGTATGCATTTTTATCAACCGGCAGAGAGCATGGCGCCATACATATTCCCATCTGATGGTTTAAACACGGCCGGGTCCTGTTCCGGAACTCCCTGATTTTACACTTGCGCAATTTAAAAGTTTTTTGAATTATTTTAAGCGTCTGGCGAACCGCCTGGGCAGATGCAAACGGGCCGAAATACATGGCGCCATCCATTCCGATCTTTCGAACGATCGTCAAACTGGGATACGGGTTCTGGATATCAAGGCGCAGGGCCGGATAGCGTTTATCGTCTTTTAAGATGACATTATACTTCGGCTTGTGCCTCTTGATCAGGTTCGACTCTAAAATTAATGCCTCTTTTTCGGTGCCGGTGATAATTGTTTCAAAGGTTGATAACTTTTGAACCAGCATGCCGGTTTTGGGATCAAGCTGTTCTGGACTTCTGAAGTAAGACGAAATCCGCTTTTTCAGGTTTTGGGCCTTGCCCACGTAGATGATGCTGCCGCCGGCGTCTTTCATCAGGTAAACGCCGGGGAGCGGCGGCAGCAGCGATAATTTTTCTTTTAGCTTGTTCGACATGCTATATTTCAAATATCCGCTTTTTTTGAAGCGCGTTAATCTGATCCCGAAGCGCAGCCGCCTTTTCAAAACTCAGCGCTTCAGCCGCCTGCATCATTTCCTTTTCAAGGGCACGGATCATCTCCTCCCCATCCTGATTTCCCAGGGATGAAAATTTCGCCTCCGTTTCCGCAACCATGTTCACTGAAACGTAATCCGCTTCAAAAACCGAGTCAAAAATAGCAGAGATCTCCTTTACAATGGTTTCCGGGGTAATGCCATGGCGCCGGTTGTATTCCTGTTGTATTTGCCTGCGCCGGCCGGTTTCAGAAATCGCTGCCTGCATGGAGCGGGTCACGGTAGCCGCATACATAAGGATTTTGCCGTTCACATTTCTGGCGGCTCGTCCGCATGTTTGGATCAGGGACCGGGTGGACCGTAAAAAACCTTCTTTGTCGGCATCCAGAATGGCAACCAGGGTGACTTCAGGTATGTCCAGTCCTTCCCGCAGCAAATTGATGCCGATGAGGACGTCAAACTTCCCCATCCGGAGATCCCGAATAATATCCATTCGCTCCAGTGTTTTGATATCGGCATGAAGATATCGGACCCGGATATCCAAATCGGAATAATATTCGGTCAGGTCTTCTGCCATCCGCTTTGTCAGGGTCGTTATCAGGACGCGTTCATTGCGTTTCGTCCGGAGTAATATTTCTTCAAAAAGGTCATCCACCTGATTGTCGGCTTTGCGGACTTCAATCTCAGGATCGGTCAGGCCGGTGGGCCTTACAATCTGTTCGATCAACGCATAGGCTGATTTTTCAAGCTCATACTGTGACGGTGTGGCGGACACATAGATCACCTGGGAGACCCTCGCTTTAAATTCAGCGAATTGAAGGGGGCGGTTGTCCAAGGCCGACGGCAAACGAAAACCGTATTCCACCAAGGTCATTTTTCGGGACCGGTCGCCTTTATACATGGCGTTGAGTTGGGGAATGGTGATATGGGATTCGTCGATAAAGACCAGAAAATCATTGGGAAAATAATCCAGCAGCGTCGGTGGCGGCTCACCAATCGATCGACCGGTAAGATGGCGGGCATAGTTTTCAATTCCGTTGCAATAGCCAAGCTCCAGCATCATTTCCAGATCAAAGTTTGTTCTCTCTTCGATCCGCTGGGCTTCGATCAGTTTCGCTTCCTTCCGGAAAAAATCGACTCGATCTTTCAATTCCGGCACAATTGATTTGACAGCCCGCTCCAACGTGCTTTTGGGCGTGACATAATGGCTGGCCGGATAGATGCTCACCCGTTGGAGGCGCCGTTTTAAATCCCCCCGGAGCGGGTCCAGTTCGGATATCGACTCAATTTGATCCCCAAAAAACTCGATGCGCAGGGCACTGTCTTCTTCATAGGCGGGAAATATTTCAACCCGATCTCCCCTGACCCGAAACACCCCCCGATGGAAATCGATATCATTGCGTTCGTAATGCATGGCAACCAGGCTCGATAAAAGCGATTCACGACTCATTTCCATATTGAGCTCAACATCGGTTCGCATGGACTGATAATCTTCCGGGTTGCCGATGCCGAAGATGCACGATACACTGGCGACAACGATCACGTCGCGTCGTGATAAAACCGACCGGGTGGCGGAATGACGCAGCTTGTCGATCATTTCGTTGATGGAAGAATCTTTCTGGATATACGTGTCGCTGGAAGGAATGTATGCCTCCGGTTGATAATAATCGTAATAGCTCACAAAGTATTCAACCGCGTTATGGGGGAAAAGAGACTTGAATTCGTGGTATAATTGCGCAGCCAGGGTTTTATTGGGGGCGATGACCAGTGCGGGTTTTTTTACCCCGGCAATTACATGGGCCATGGTGAATGTTTTACCGGACCCGGTGACGCCCAAAAGGGTCTGGTGGGGTTGACCGGAAAGGACATTTTTGCTTAACGCTGCAATGGCCTCGGGTTGATCCCCTTTGGGGGTAAAATCGGATACGATCTTAAAGGAAGGCATATCACACAGGGAAATTCATACGTTGCACGCTAATCCCCGATCTTCCAGACTGTCCCATCCGGTCGATCCTCTAGATGGACATTCATCCCGGATAGATGTTTTCTGATTTGATCGGCCTTTGCCCAGTCTTTGGCTTTTCGAGCCGCTATCCGATCCTGGATCATTTTTTCAATCACCGCCGGATCAATCGCTTTTTTCTCCAGCGCCTGATGTTTCTTTGCGCTAAAATACGATTTGGGGGGTTCCGAAAGTATTCCGAGGATACGGCCGATCTGAAGGATATCGTTGCGGTCGGCTATTATTTTATTTTTCAAGGATAATGACAATGCCGACTGGTTTTCGTCCAAAGTTCTGTTGATGCTGCGGACAGCCTCAAAGAGCACGCCGATGCCGCGGGCCGTGTTAAAATCATCGTCCATGGATTCGCAAAAACGTTCCCAGTATTCACCGGATCCGGGGGTCTCTTCAGAAGCATCCATAGCGCCGTTCAGATCGTCAACCCGATCCAGCAGGGCATAGACTTTGTCAAGGGCAATAACGGATTCATCCATTGCGTTTTGCGAATAATCGATGGGACTGCGGTAATGGTTGGACAGCAAAAAAAGACGAACCACTTCGGGGTGATGGGATGTGAGCACATCTTTAATCAGCAGAAAGTTTCCCAGGGATTTCGACATTTTTTCATGGGCGATATTGACGAAGCCATTGTGAACCCAATAGGTGGCAAAGGGTTTGCCGAATGCGGCTTCGGACTGGGCGATTTCGTTTTCATGATGGGGGAAGATGAGGTCTTTGCCGCCGCCGTGGATATCAAAGGTTTTTCCCAGATATTCGGTGCTCATGGCGGAGCATTCGATGTGCCATCCCGGCCGTCCTTTTCCCCAGGGACTGTCCCAGGACGGTTCCCCGGGTTTTGAGGATTTCCACAAGGCGAAATCAAAGGGGTTCCGTTTTTTTTCATCGACATCGACCCGGGCGCCGGCCTCCATATCCTCCAGTTTTCTTCCGGAAAGCTTTCCGTATCCCTTAAACGATTCTACTGAAAAAAAAACATCCCCATTGATCTGGTAAGCCATTTCTTTTTGTATCAACGTTTCAATGACCGTTATCATCTGTTGAATGTGTTCGGTCGCACGGGGTTCATGGTCCGCCCGTAAAACCTTGAGGGCGTCCATATCATGATAAAATTCCGAAATATATTTTTCAGCGAGCCGGGAAGGTTCCATGCCCAGTTCGTTGGCACGGTTGATGATTTTATCGTCCACATCGGTAAAGTTGCGGACATAAAGCACTTCGAGCTCTTTATGGCGGAGATACCGTACCATTACATCAAACACCACGGCCGAGCGCGCATGCCCGATATGACATGAATCGTAGGCGGTGGGCCCGCAAACGTACATTTTTACCTTTCCGGGTCGAATC
Organism: Desulfobacterales bacterium; assembly: GCA_029211065.1. NCBI lineage: Bacteria > Pseudomonadati > Thermodesulfobacteriota > Desulfobacteria > Desulfobacterales > Desulfobacterales bacterium. Next base: position 22,725 of record JARGFK010000022.1, on the reverse strand, counting down.
GGCTTAAAAACTTCTTTGTTGCCGCTCAGCGTGTTATATATGCGAAAGTTCATTTTCTTTCCATAAACTTATATTGTTATAATATTATTCAATCAAATCCGGATTCACCCTGTTGTCGCAGTAAACATCAGTCTAAAAGAACGACGCTCATTGCAGCGATGCCTTCCCCGCTTCCAATGATACCCAGGCCTTCGACGGTGGTTGCCTTAATGTTGACCAGACAAGCATCCACTTTAAGGGTTTGGGCTATGTTAAGCTGCATGGCCGTTCGGTAAGGCGCCAGCCTGGGGCTTTCCGCGAAAATGGTCGTATCAATATTCTGAAGTTGATATCCATTGGCGAGGACAAGACCAGCTGTTTCGAACAGCAATTTTAAACTACTGATATCTTTATATTTTGGATCGGTATCCGGAAAATGCAGACCGATATCACCCAAACCGGCTGCTCCCAGCAGGGCATCACAGATTGCATGGACCAGAACGTCCGCATCGGAATGGCCCAAGAGCCCTTTTTCAAAGGGGATCGTTACGCCGCCCAGTACAAGTTTGCGTCCTGAAACCAACCGATGAACATCATACCCCATGCCGATACGCATAAAAGCCCATCCCCTTTAATTTTAAGTTTGTTTTTATAGCATAAATGAATACAGCGGTAAAGTAACGGCAATAAAAAAAGAGGAATCAAAAACCTTGCCGGGTTCAATTGACGGGCGCTTTTATTTGCGGGTTTTTGCGGATGGAATCTGATCGTACACATCTCTTAAGCGCCAACAGGCGAAAAGGAACATAATTACGGTTATTATCGCAAAATACCAGGGGAACCAGGCAAGGGATTTGGTAAAAATCAGGTTTTCAACAACCGAGCCCTTCTGGTGTGCTGAAGCCGGAGCGGCCTGATCTCTCAGCATCACCAGAAGGAGGGAATACAGAATGCCGATGATGCCATAGGCCAGATTAAGGGACAATCCTTTAAAGCTCAAAACAGTGGCTCTCTGGCGCGATTCCGTGACCTGATTCAGGTAGTAGCTGATAAAAAAACCCATCAGGTACATCACGACTGCCAGCAGGATCAGGGGGATGAGTCCGGCGTAGGGGATGAAAAATGTCATTCCCAGCAGAGCGGATGACATGGTCAAACAACAGGTCCGCCGCTATGACCACAAGGGCAAAGGGTGTTTTCAGAATCCAGAGACCCGTTTGAAAAGTGAGTTTAAATGTCTGAAGGATGGATTGACATCCCCTTTGCTTTTGAGGGCATCATACGCCAGGGCTTCATCTGCACCGCTGGCAGCGGCTTCGGCGAAACCGCTCAACACACGATTAATAAAAAATGCCGCAAACAGGAGGCGCGAATTTCCTGTCGGAACAAAACAAAGCAGCGAAATCTCCGCCACCATGATGATCCCGGCGGCAATCAGCAGATTGCGCCGGCCATACAAATCGGCCAGAGCGCCCGAGGGCACCTCCACAATGACAATGGTTGCCGCCCACACGGCATTGAGAATTGCAAATTGCTCGAGGGTAAGTCCGAAATCCAGAAACAATACGGTAAAAATTGGATAATAGAAGCGCGCATTAAAAAAAACGCGAAAGGCAATAAATAGGCGGATGTTTCTTATTTGGAATGTCGGTTGCAGTAAATCGGTTTCCATCAGTAATTGGCGACAAAAAAATCATTGATGATACCCTTGGACTTCAATGTTTCTCCATAAGCGACGGCGGACTTTTTATCGGGAAAATGCGACACCCTTACCTGGAACCAATTTTTGTTGTTTCCAACCGCTTCCGTCCAATAGGCATCGATATTCATTTTTTTAAGCGTCGCAACATAGGCTTTGGCATGTTCAGGTTTCAAGTAGGCTGCAACCTGTAAGGTATAAGGGTCTGTCACAGCCGACACAGCCGCCCGTTTTTGCTGTCTGTCGCCCATGGCGGTTTTGATAAAATGACCGATGGTGTTAACCATCAGGACAATGATAGCGACAGCAAAAACGCCGACAACCGACCATTTCAGCAAGATTCGGGTCTTCCGGGAAGTCTGGACGATATCGATCAGCCAAAAAACGGTCTTGATACCGCCCCTTCCAAGGAATCTTACCGCAACCAACAGGGTATTGATAAAACGGTACAGCAATGACCCGGCGGCTTTAAGGGGGTTGAGCGCCATTCTTTCTTTTCGGGGAGGCGCCGGTCGCGGTGAAGGCACAAAACCGGCAGGCATCTTTGGCAATTTAATTTCACTGATGCCGTCCAGGAGTTGACGGGCCTTTTGCAACAAGTCAGCTGTCTTTTCGGTTTGCGGAACCCAGCGAACACAGGCGGCGATGGACTTGATAATCTGTTCGTTATGGCTGTCTATCTGAAATGCTTTCAGATAGATATCAAGGGCCCTTTCGTCTGCGCGGCCTTCATCCATGAAAATTGCGGCCAACTCCATGATACTATCTGCTGCCGCTCCCTCGCCGGAAAGCGCCCGTCGATATACCTGTTGGGCCGGAAAATCCGTCCGACGAGCTGACAGGTAGAGTTTCGCCAGCAATTGCTGAACCTGAATATTATCCGGCAGGGCGCTGCCGATCCCATCGGCGACATCTTGATATTTCTTGTCGACCAGGTGCCGGCTGTCAATTTGTTGCAGCCAGTTCTCGGCAAATTCGCTGTCCTCGGGGTGTGCTTCCAAATAGGTCAGGATAAACGCTTCAGTGTCGTCATTTTTAATCGCGCGAGCCAGGTAAAAGCGGGCCATCTGGGCGATCAGCGCGATCGCGCTTTTCTTTTTCGAGCGGGGAGATAATAGAAAGCTGTCGTATACTGCCAAAGCTTTTTGATACACGGCTTGGGCCTCATCCGGCAGCCCGGCTCTTTCCCACACGGCAGCTTCATCCCGCAGGTGTTCTATCTGGGAAATTCCCACCCGGCTGGATAACCAGCCGATCAAAAAAAACATCAAGCCAAACACAGCCGCAACCGGAACGATCAGCCACTCAAGTCCCATGACAGACTGCCAGACCGATAGGAGCGTAAGGCTGAGGAGGCCCCCCAGGAGAAGCGTTGCCCAGACACGAAAGGCAAAATGTTTAACGACCTGAATCACCGTCGAATACCTGTTGCTGCTGTTAATATGATTATGGGACCAAGATACAAAAGACTCGCCTGCTTCCTGAAAAAGAAGCCCCATGGAGAACCTGATTTTAGGCTATCGATCCGTTGTTTTTCGTTATCACCTTCAATCATGGGATCCCATTTTTCTGTAATTTTTCGGTTGTGTCCGCCTCGCAGACACGCTGGCCTTTGCGTAGGGCGACACGAACACTTCCCTGGGTAAGAGCGCCTGCACGGCAACCGCTGACAGGATCGACCTGCTCGAACTGGATATCATCCGGTATCGGAAACTCACGATGGGGTTCCCCTTCCGTTGCTTTCGTCATGAATTCAGCCCATATGGGTGCCGCAGCCCGGCTGCCGGTAAAACCTCCGCCATGCGAAGTCCGGAGACTGACATCTCTATCGTAGCCCACCCATACAGATGTGCTTAGGGTCGGTGTAAAACCCGTAAACCAGGCGTCTTTATAGCCGTCGGTGGTTCCGGTCTTGCCGGCTGCCGGAAGTTCAAAGCCCATGCGACGGATAACGCTGCCGGTACCTTCATCGATCACGCCGCGCATCATGTCGACAACCTGGTAAACGATATTTTTATCCAGCACTTTTTTTCCGCTGACAATATGTTCGTCGATGACCCTGCCGTAAGCATCCTCCACCCGGGATACCCAGAAAGGTTCAAAATGGATGCCGCCGCTGGCAAAAACGGCAAAAGATGACGCCATTTCCAGCGGACTGACGCCGGAGGTTCCCAGGGCAATCGAATAGACCGGCGTTAAACGGCTCTGTATGCCGCAGCGCTGGGCTGTTTTAATCACATCCTGCGGTCCGGCAAGCTCCACCAATTGGGCGGCAATGGTGTTGATGGAACTGGTGAAAGCCTTTTTTAAGACGATGGGGCCCTCAAATAGCTTTTCGAAATTTTCAGGCGCCCAGTCTTTTGCACCCGCCACCGGGACAACAACCGGTTTATCCACTAAAACAGTGGCCGGATTTAGGTTTAATTTTTCAAAAGCGGTGTAGTATAAAAAAGGTTTAAACCCGGAACCCGGCAACCGGTGGTTTTGAATCGCCCGATTGTATTCGGATTCGAAATAATCGCGCCCGCCCACCAGCGCCTTGACGGCGCCGGTGGTTGTATCTACGACAACCAGGGCCCCTTGGGGCCGAAACGATTCAGCATCATTGGCCGCTTTACCCACCGCAGATGAACCCAAATTCCTTTCGATGTCTTTGAGACCTTTCTGGAGCGCCGTTACTGCCAGGGATTGCAACTGGGGATCGAGGGTTGTGGTTATTTTAAGGCCGCCGTGATAAACGATTTCAGGCCCATAGCGTTCTTCCAGGTATTTGATGACCATATCTATGTAATAGCTGCCGGTGCGCGCTCCTGCGGGTTTTTGTCTGAATTTGAATTCATAAGCAAACCCTTCATCGGCCTGCTCCTGGGTGATATATCCGGCTGCAACCATACGTTGCAGAACAGTCCGTTGACGTTTTTTGGCGCGATCATAGTAAAAGTATGGATTATATCGGGTGGGTGATTTGGGCAACCCGGCCAGCAGGGCGGCTTCCGCCAGATTCAGGTCAATGGCCGATTTATCCAAAAAAGTTCGGGACGCCTGCTCAACCCCGAGGGCGCCCACGCCAAAAGGGATTTGATTGACATACGCTTCCAGTATTTCACGTTTCGAGTATTGCGATTCAATTTGCAGGGCGACAAACAGTTCTTGAAATTTACGGACGTAAGAGCGTTTAAAACTGAAAAAAAGGTTCTTGGATAGTTGCTGGGTAATCGTTGACGCCCCTTGAATTTTTCCAGGTTCAAACAGAGTAACCCAGATCGCTTTCAATATGCGGATCTTGTTGATGCCATGATGTTCCCAGAATCTGTGATCTTCGGTGGCTATAACAGCCTGTAGAAAACCGGGCGAAACCCGGTTTAAGGGAACGGTATCGCGGCCGCCGATAATCAGGATCCTTTCACCGGTGGCTGCGATGATTTCCGTGGGAGGTGTTTCGATGATCCGGCTTAACGGTTCCGGAACGCGGGGCAGGTCTTTTAGGGCCAGAAAAAAAATGCCCACCAGCAAGATCGCGGCCAATCCGGACAAGAAGAGGATTGAAAAGAAAACAAGTCTGAATAAACGGTGTATTTTTTCAAAAAGACGCATAACCGGCATCCCTATGGTAACTGCCAATAATGGGGGCGGCATCGGCTTTTTTCCCCTCAAGCTTCGAACGTATCTGCCAGACAGCCCATTCGCGACCCAGCATGAATACCACCCTTGTCTGGGCGCCGTCTTTTATCTCAAAACCGAGCTCGATATTTCCGGAAATGGTTTCATCGGAAATACCGACCCTCACAATACGCCCGGCAACCATCAATAACCGTTCAGGCTGGGGAAGCACATTTCGGCGTGAATCGTCCGGCAAAGATTCCAGTGCGCTTAAGAATTGATCGGCCGGGTATACCCTGTTTTTGAATTTGGGAAAGTTTTCCAATATTCCATCAACGGCCCGTTCGTTCTGGGAAATGAGTTCAAGGAGGTTTGCACCTATCTGTAGCCGCCGCAAGACCCGATTTTCAGCATCCAAAAAATATACCTGCAGCCCATTTCCTTGTTTTTCAAAATAAGTTCGCGTGAATCGGTCTTCGCTGAATATTTTTAATATATCAATGGGGGAGATGATTTCCTGGGAAATTGATGCCGGAAGCCCCAGATAGAGCCTGCGGAAATCATCCGGCGACAGCATAACGCCCTGATCCGGCGCAAGTTTGGCGGAAATTTCAATAAATGATCCGGCGTTTCTGGCTTCACGCTGGGAGGCCTGCCGGTCGGTCACAATTTGTTCAAGCGTTCGCTTTGCGGTTTCGGTTTGTCGATTAATCTCCCAAATTGCACCGGATTCCGGACGCCCGGCATTTGTTTTTACCAGAAAAGCGCCCATCATCTGCTCCATCCAGTCAAACCGCAGTTCGGAAATGAGTATGCCGAATATAAGCAGCATCGACAGGATCGGTCTCAGTGACAATGATCTGGAGATCCACTCCCTGATATTTTTCGGTTCAGCCCAATCCATAATTTGATCCTGTGCGGGTATCCGCAACCATAAATGGGGTGCACCTCAGGCCGAGGCTTAATTTTTTTACCCAGATGCGGACCATGAGGATCGCCTTTCCGTCTAAATGGACAAGGCTGGGAAGTTCTTCCAGATACGATATATCCGAGGCGTTAAACTCATAGTAGGCGGTGTGGGTGCTATAGGGATCGGTAAATAAAACAACTTTTCCCGAGTCGAATGGGTGCCGTTTGGGAGAGCCGGTAAACGGCACATGGGTTTTGATCAGATCATTAAAATGCTTGGGTCTTTTATATGCTTCAATTTCAAATCCCTGGGCCGTGTTTAATTTATCTGTAGTCGACATGAATGATTTTTCCCCGCTGAATCTAAAATAATTTCAATTTTGTAAGGATTGATATTTTTTATGGGTCCCGTAAGATGAAGTTCATGTGGCGGGTATTAACATTGAACCTTTCTATCAAAAATTCTGATCTCATGAATCATTTTTTCTAAAATTATAAAATTCCTATCTTGATGTCAATAAAAACAGGGCAATTTCCATTATATTGACCGTTTCATATTTTTTTAATTACTTGACCGGAACCAATTTGTATGAATAGAAATACCCTTTAAATATGTGGTACAGCGATCCAAACTGTTACAAAACACCCTAAAGCCCCAGGGAATAAGGAGCCTGAATTGAAACAAAATAACGGCACAGTTTTAAATAATATCCCTGAAAGAATCGCTCTATCCGAGTACGATTCCAAAAAACTGTTAAAAAAATACGGCGTCCCGGTTGTGTCCGAATCCGTTGCCGAAGATGAAGATGAAGCCGTTGCAATTGCTGAAACAATAGGTTTTCCGGTTGTCGTTAAAGCAGTGGGATCCAACATTCTACATAAAACCGACCGGAAACTGCTCCAATTGAATCTTGCCGGTGCAGAAGCGGTCCGGCATGCGGTCCGGTCTATTGCTCACAATGCCGCAGATGATCTGGAAGGGATTCTGATTCAACCCTATCTGGCAGGCAAAAGAGAATTTATAGCCGGACTTTTTCGTGATGTTCAATTTGGTCCGGTTATCGTGTTCGGCGCCGGTGGAATCTTCGCAGAAGCCTTGGCAGACGTCACTTTCAGACTGGCTCCGATTCGTGAAGCGGACGCCGCTGAGATGATGCAGGCAATAAAGGCCCGTGCACTGTTAGGCAGCTTCAGGGGGGAGCCTCCCGTCCGGAAAGAACAGGTCATCGCAACCCTTGTGGGGCTTTCTCAATCGGCGGCGGAAATGCCTGAGATAGCGGAAATAGATATCAACCCCCTGATGGTTATGCCGGACGGTCAGACCTGCGCGGTCGATGCCCTGATCGTTAAGTATATTAATCGGCCGGTCGAGCAGAAATATTTGCCCCCCGTCAGCCCTGAGTCCCTCGGGCGTTTCTTTTACCCCCGCTCCATTGCATTTGTCGGGGCTTCTTCTCAAATCGGCAAGTGGGGGCATATGCTGTTTACCATCACCGCCAGCGGTGGTTTCACCGGTGATATTTATCTGGTGAATCCCAAAGGAGAACGCATTGCTGAAAGGACGGTTTTTAAGTCCGTTGTGGAAATCCCCGGTGATGTTGATCTGGCAGTCGTCACGATCCCGGCCGCAAAGGTCGCAGACCTGATTCCCGAATTTAAACAGAAGGGAATCCGGAACATGTTGCTCATCACCTCCGGATTTGCCGAGACAGGTGCGGAAGGCAAAAAAATGGAGGAAATGCTGCTACAAAAGGCGGCTGCAGCGGGAATACTGATGGTGGGACCCAATACCATGGGTATTTGCAATCCCCATATCCATCTATACTGCACCGGCAGTCATGTCCGTCCCCTGCCCGGTTCGACCGCCATAGTGGCCCAATCCGGCAATATGGGGACCCAGTTGTTGGCTTTTGCCGAACAGCAGGCCATCGGAATCCGTGCCTTTTGCGGCTCAGGCAATGAAGCCATGATCACCATCGAAGATTATCTGGATGCCTTTGAAAAGGACGAACTGACCCGAACCGTCATGTTGTATGTTGAAAGTGTTAAAAACGGCCGTCGTTTTTTTGAGAGCGCTTGCCGGGTCGGACAAAAAAAACCCATCGTTCTGTTAAAAGGCGGTCGCAGCAAGGCCGGTAATCGGGCGGCGGCCAGCCATACCGGTGCTCTCACCAGCGACATCAAGGTTTTCGACGCCATGTGCCGGCAGGCCGGCATTGTTAAAGTCGAACGTCCCATGGATCTGCTCGATCTGGCGGCTGCGTTTTCATCCCTGCCCCTTCCCAAAGGCAACCGGGTCGCCATTATGACTTTAGGCGGCGGTTGGGGTGTTGTCACGGCGGATTTATGCGAAGACTACAACCTGGAGATCCCGGAACTGCCGCCGGAAATGATAAATCGGTTTGATAAAATCCTGCCGTCCTATTGGAGCCGGGCAAACCCGGTCGACATTGTCGGCGAAAAAGACAACTCCATTCCCATGACGGTTATTGAGGCGTTTTTAAGATGGGACGGCTGTGACGCCGTTATCAACCTGGGTATTCTGGGGCGCAAGATCCTGCTGGAACGCCTGATTGATTCGGTTTTAACGGCAGATCCCACCTATTCCCCTGAGTTTTTAAAAAAGGCCAATCAGGCCTTTTATGATTTTGAAAATCAATACATTGAACATATCGTCCGCTTGATGGAGAAATACGACAAACCCGTATTTGGTGTCAGTATGCTGACGGGAAAAAAAGAGCAGACCGTATACCGGGTCAAGGGCAGCGCGCTCAAAGGCGTCTTCTTTGCAACACCCGAACGCGCGGTCAAGGCATTTGCGAAAATGGTTGAATATGAACAGTTTCTAAAACGTTCCCGCAGCAAAACATAAATGGGATCAGCCGATATCATTTCAAAAAGCAAACCATATTCAACGATCCGCTCGAGAATTAAAAGGGATGGTTTGGCTTGTTATGGACCGGCTGTTATGCTATTTAACATTAATAAAAACTAATGAAAGAATTCACAAATATCGATATGGATCACGTTGCAGACATTAAAAACAATCCCTCAGGATTGAGCATTATAAGTAATAACAGTATGAATTTATATAATATAGCTTCAAAAAGGGTTTTAAAATACCGATTTGATTTTGAAGTCGGTTACCTCATTAAAAGCCCTTGCAGGGAGTGCCAAAACGACAACCGCCTGCCTGGTTGTGCGGATGATTGCGTCGTTCTGGAAAAGATACAGACGCTTTTAGCCGAAGGCATTTCCTGCACCAGACGCTTTTAAGTAAGACCGATTCCCCGGATTTCAAGTGCTTCAGTGCCGACTGGGCGAGCATTAATCATGATTGTTCGGCGTCACGCTCACTGAATCGTGGATTGATTCGCAGCCCGAAATGCGGCCGATGCCGACGTATTCATTCAGGTAAACATGAACAGCAGCATGCCCTCATCCCCCCACTATCATCTGTCTGAAACGGAAACCGGTGAAACTGTCATTCGTCTTCACGGCCGAATGGATGTTGAAACCGCCGCTGAAATCCTTGATAATCTGACCACCTTGATAAAAGAAAAATCTCCCAAAGCCCTGACGGTGGACCTTGAAGACGTCACACACTTCGATGATTTTGGCGCTTTGGTGCTGTTTGAACTAAAACACCTCATGTCAGCTCACAAGGGCGCCTTTAAAATGGTCCGTATCAGCAATCAGCCCCAGGAAATCCTTTCCCAGGTCAGCTTCGATACGCATGATAAATGTGCATTGCCCCCGAAACCCAAAAGGTCGGTAAACATTCTGGTCCGATTGGGGGAGTCGACCATTACGCATACCTATAACATCCGATTAATGGCCGCTTTCATCGGTTCCGTGTTTCTCGCTTTTGTGCGCGTCTTATTTAAGCCGTTACTCCTGCGCGTCGATGACACCATTACCCACATCGAAAACACCGGCGTCCATGCAATCCCGATTGTTGCCCTTATCAGTTTTTTGCTCGGACTGATTATTGCGTTCATGTCTTCTTTGCAGATGCAACAGTTTGGGGCCAACATTTATGTCGCCTCTTTGGTTGCCCTGGCGATGGTGTCGGAACTGGGACCGATCATGACGGCGATTATCGTGGCGGGAAGAACCGGTTCCGCCTTTGCCGCTGAAATCGGAACAATGAAAATTTCCGAAGAGGTCGACGCACTTTTCAGCATGGGCTTTGACCCGACGCTGTTTTTAGTGATTCCCAGGATGATCGCATCCATCGTTGTCGTGCCGATATTGACTTTGTTTTTTGACATTTTCGCAATTTTCGGAGGGCTTGTTGTGGGTGTATTGATACTGAAACTTTCTCCCAGCGCGTATATCACCCAGACGATCGACACCCTTTCACTGGTTGAGATGACCTGGGGTTTTGCGAAAAGTATTATTTTTGCCATACTGGTTTCGTGGATTGCCTGTCTGAGAGGGTTTCAGACCAAAGGCGGGGCTGCTGCCGTGGGAAATGCCGCCACTTCCGCGGTCGTGAGCAGTCTTTTTTTAATTATCCTGTTTGATTCCATTATTGCGATTATTCGCGGTTACTGGGGATAAACCTTGTTCTTTCAGAAGGGCTCAACCATCTCAAACATTATACATTGACAACTCAGGCGCACAGGCCATTTTACTTTGTGATTTATGCAGCGATAGGGTAAATATTTATCGATGGAAGACAAAGTTCTCATCAAGGTAAGAGACCTTGTCGTTAAATACGGCGACAATCTTATTCTGGACAATATTAGCTTCGATGTTTTTAAAGGAGAAATTCTTTTTATCCTGGGCGGCAGCGGTTGCGGCAAGACAACCCTGATCCGGCACCTGATGGGGCTGGACCGGCCGTTTTCCGGCAAAATTGTCATCGACGGAATCGATCTGACATCCTGCGGAGATGCCGACTTCATGAAAACCCTAAGAAAGATCGGCATGTTGTTCCAGGGCAGCGCCCTGTTCGGATCCATGACGCTGGCGGAAAATATCTCCCTCCCGATTAAAGCGTTTTCCGGTCTTTCCGCCGAGGCCGTCCATGATCTGGCGCGAATGAAACTCTGCCGGGTTGATCTGGCCGGTTTTGAAAATTACCTGCCCCATGAACTCAGCGGCGGCATGAAAAAAAGAGCCGGGTTGGCCAGAGCACTGGCGTTGAATCCGAAAATATTATTTCTGGATGAACCCACCGCCGGGCTCGACCCGGTGATTGCATCAGAAATGGACGCGCTTATCCTGAACATCAACAAGAACAGCGGCACCACTATGATAGTTGTAACTCACGAGCTTTACAGTATTCTCGGTATTGCCGAACGCGTCATCATGCTCGACAAAAACACCAAAGGGATCATCGCCGAAGGGAATCCAAGATTTCTAAAAGCGCACAGCGACAATCCATATGTCCGAAAATTCCTTAATCGGTACGCCGATCTGCAACCCAAACCGGTAATTAGAAATGGCATCGATCAAAACCAAATTTACAGTCGGACTGTTCATCGCCATTGGACTGGCCATTACGATCATAGCGATCATATGGCTGGGAATGTCCAAGTACCTGGAAAAAGGCCAGCATTACGTGGCCTATTTTGATGAATCCATTCAAGGGCTGGACAGAGATTCTCCTGTCAAATACCGGGGCGTCCCGGTCGGCAGGGTTAAAAGTGTGAGCGTGGCCCCGGACGGCACCCTGGTTCAGGTCATTATGAAAATAGAATCAAAATTGGAACCTGAAACAGAAAAAGAAGCCATGGAAGATATCGTCGCTCAACTTAAATCCATCGGCATCACCGGAATCATGTTCCTGGAACTCGATCGTAAAAATAAGAGTGATCCGGAAATAGTCCCGAAGCTCACCTTTGAGCCCGATTATCCTGTGATCGCCACCAAGCCGTCGGAAATCAAATTGTTGCTTGAAGGTGTCGATGAAGTATTGAAACAGTTTAAATCCATTGACGGCAAGGGACTGACGGACAGCGCCAAGGCAACTCTTGGAAAAATCGACCGCAGCGTAGACGACATCCAGATCAAGGAAATTTCAGCCGATATTCGCAACACACTGAACAACATCAACAGCATTTTAAATGATACCCAGAGCCGCATGGACAACGCGGCGCGATCGGCAGAATCAGTCATGGGCACAGCCCATGATACCCTTAAGCGCTTTGATAACATGCTGGCTGCAAATGAAAAAGGAATAGGCTCGGCCGTGAATGAAGCCAATCGTTTTATACAGAATGCAGATACCGCGGTGAAGCAGTTAAGCCAGATCGTCAGCGGAAACAAAGCGGCGTTAACGGAAGCGATTTCCGGCTTCAACCGGAGCGTTAAAAATCTTGAAGACCTGTTAACAGCAGGAAACCGGCTGATAAAAAAAGGCGGCAGCACCTTTTCAGAGCTGCAGCCGCGGCTGCTCGTTATCATGCAGCAACTTGAAATAACAGTTGATAATTTAAAAATTTTCTCAGAAAGTATTGCCGAGCAACCATCGCAGCTGCTGTTCGGTGAACCGCCGGCCCCCAGGCAGACCGAACCGGATGCCTTTCAAAAACGGTAGCCGCTGTCAGGAAGGTTCAACCCATATAGTGGCCATCGGTACTAAAATCCTACGGAGATCTGAATCATGAATGCTGCTTTAAAATCGTCTCTATTTGTCATGATCGCCGCCCTGCTCTTAAGCGCTTGCGCAAGCGTCGGGCAGCCCAGCAAAAAAATAGATTTTTATACCCTTGAATACGACCCGCCCCAAGTGTCAAATGAATCCGAAAAAATCCCGTTTACCATTAAAATCAGCCGGTTCCAGGTTTCCCCTTTATACAATTCCAATAAAATCATTTATCGGGACAAAGCGTTTGCCCGTAATGAATATTATTACCGAAAATGGCGCGCCAACCCGGGAGACACGATCACTTACCTTCTCAAGCGGGATTTGCAGCATTCAGTGCTCTTTAAAGCAGTGTTCAGTCACGAAGACGGATTTAGCTGCGATTATCTGCTGGCGGGTGCTGTTGATGAATTCTTTGAACAGGACAATCCGGATTCATGGGAAGCTGTACTGTCCATCACCATCGCTTTGATTAAAGAAAACGAACCGGACGTCGGCAAGCGCATCATTTTTCAGAAAACCTACCGGACCCGGAAACCGACTTTGCAAAAAAATCCAAAATCATTATCAGAAGCGATGAGTCTTGCAATGGCGCAAGTGTCTGAAGAGGTAATCCGCGACACCTTCCAAGCTTTAAAGACGGTTAGATAAAGCCGTTGTCATAATTACATTCCGATTCAGCCGCCGGACATCCCCGGGATTCGAAAAGAAATGGAAATATTTTCCAAACTGATTCCCTCCGGGCGGATAGCCGGGTCTGGTCCTAAATCATTTACGGATGCGGTTGTCTTCGGGATTTGGATTTACCCTTAAGGCAGCCGGTATATCACAGCCCCCCAGGTCAGTCCCGACCCGAGCCCCAGAAAAAGGACGGTGCTGCCGGATTGAATGATCTTTTTTTCAAGGGCCTCATCAAATGCAATGGGAATGCTGGCAGCGGTGGTGTTGCCGTATTGCTGGATGTTGTGGTAGACTTTTTCTTCCGGCAGCTTCATCGCCTCCTGAAACGCCTGATTGATGCGCAAATTGGCCTGGTGCGGTATAAACAGATCAATATCTTCCTTTGAAAGGCCGGTTTTTTGGAGAACTTCCTGTGCAACCAGCGGAAGCCGCCGGACGGCATTTTTAAAAACAGCCCGGCCATCCATCACCGGATACTGCCGCCCCTCCTTGAGCATGTCTGCGGTGATGCTTTTCTTCAGCCGATGGGAGGGTGCTTCAATCATCAGGCTCGTGGCAAATTCATCTTGGGCATGCAGGGCCGAACCCAGGATGCCGACTTCAACGTCGCTTTCTACCCCTTCCAGGCATACAGCTCCGGCGCCGTCACCGAATAGAACGGTGACATCCCGGCCCGCTGTTGAGATGTTCAGACCGGTACTGTGAACCTCTGCCCCCACAAACAGGATGCGATTGGCCAGACCGCTGCGAATATATGCATCGGCGGTTGTCATTCCATATAAAAACCCGGAGCATTGCTGACGAATGTCAAGCGCGGGCGTTGTCTCAAGCCCCAGCTTGTGTTGCAGCAGACAGCCGGACCCCGGAAAATAAATATCCGGACTCAGTGTCGCAAAAATGATCATATCGATGTCTTGGGGCTGCCAGTTTGCCCGCTTAAGGGCTATTTTGGCAGCTTCAAGCCCCAAATCAGATGATCCAACGCCGCCCTCCTCCGGCACCCAATGTCGCTTGATAATACCGCTTCGCTGCTGGATCCACTCATCGGACGTGTCCATCCACTGGGCCAGATCGTTGTTTGTTACCACCCGCGGAGGGACATAGCGCCCGGTGCCGGTAATCACTGATCGTTTCATCCAATCCCCTTATTGTTGTTTAGCGTTTCGAAATCTTTTATACAATGCGGAGCTTATATAGCGGTTGTCAAAAAAACGTTCCGTTATCCCAACGTTTTTTTCTACAACCGTTTATACCGCAATTCATTGTTTCGGAACATTACTATAGAAAGCGGTATAAACGCATTTTGAGACATTTTCAAGACATAGATGCAAATTCGGTGGTGCAGCCATATACAAACGTCTTCTCCATACTGTTTCGGACGTTTTGCTCCCATCATGACGGATGCCCGGTTATCGCACAGCAGGGCTTATTGCCAGAGTGCATCCTTCAGGCCGGACGTCCGGTCGATCCTGCGAGAGATGGCGGCTTGCAATATGGGCTTGCTTCCGCAAATGACGACTTGTTCCCTGGCCCGGGTAACCGCTGTATAGATGAGTTCCCTCGTCAAAACCGCAACGTCCTTATCGGGCAGAATCAACAGAACTTTCGCAAATTCCGATCCCTGGCTTTTATGCACGGTCATGGCATAAACGGTCGCATGTTCCGGCAATTGTTGGGGAATAAACCGCTTGGTTTCACCGTGTAGGCCCTGAAAAAATACATATAGGGTGCCGTCGTCATCATCATCATCGGAGTCCGGCAGGGTGATGCCGATATCCCCGTTGTACAGTCCCAGCCTGTAATCGTTGCGGGTGATGATGACCGGTCGGCCCCGGTACCAGGGACGCTGCAGCCGATGGTCGGCGCTGATAAGTCCATGGCGGCGCAAAACCTGCTCCGTCAGATGATTGACGGCTTGTATGCCGAAGGGCCCTTTGTTAAGGACGCACAAAATCTGAAAATTATTAAACTTTTCCAAGGCGGCCACCGGCTCCGTTGTTTGCAGAAAGGAACTGTATTCCTTTAGGATGGATCGCTCCAGCTCCGCCTGGAGCGCCCCTGCGGTGGGTGCGTCTTTCCAGATGAGTCCGAGATCGTCCCCCTGGACCAGCAATGCAGCAGCGTCCACGGCGCTTCCCAACTTCACCGCGCAGCTAAACCCGCCGATGCCGCCCGTCTCTGAAAAGCGATAGTTCTTGTGCAATGTCAGAATGCTGTCGTAGAGCCCCTCCTTCGGAAGGATTCTGATATCCGGCGCGTTTAGGGGAAGACCGGTTAACTGTTTGACGTGTTCGGAAAAATTTTCTGAAAAATGATGACTATGATAGGAAACACAAATGTCACCCAGGACCGAACCCGGTTCAACCGAAGCCAGTTGGTCCCTGTCACCCACCAGTATCACCCGGGCATCAGCCGGTATCGCTTGAAACAGCTTTGACATTAATGCCAGATCGATCATGGATGCCTCGTCCACAACCACCACGTCCGCCGGCAGCGGGTTTTCTTCGCAATGATGAAAATAGGGAGAATGCGGAATTGTCTTCAGCAACCGGTGTACGGTAGCGGCCTCAATGGGTATTGCGTCACGGATTGCATCCGGACAGGGTATGGCTTGAATGGCGGCTTCTATTGTTTCAGACAATTTCATGGCAGCCTTTCCGGTGGGCGCTGTCAGAAAGATCCGCAAACCGCTGCCGCCATCCTGTTCTAGAAGGAGTGCTAAAATTTTTGCCACCAGATAAGTTTTGCCGGTGCCGGGCCCGCCGGAAATGACGCTGAAACGGTTTAGAACAGCTGCCATCGCTGCGATTTGCTGCCAGTCAATGAGCGGTGCTGATGACTTGAAAAGCCGTTTCAAGCCGTCCTTCAGAACAGCCAGGTTCACCCCACTCATTTTGTTTGACGCTTTTCGCCTGATGCCATCCGCCAGTTTTTGCTGATACTCCCAGTATCGATATAAATACAAGCGGTTTTGGCTGTCAAGGAT
Organism: Desulfobacterales bacterium; assembly: GCA_029211065.1. NCBI lineage: Bacteria > Pseudomonadati > Thermodesulfobacteriota > Desulfobacteria > Desulfobacterales > Desulfobacterales bacterium. The sequence continues at coordinate 6,273 of JARGFK010000022.1, read as the reverse complement.
GAGGGGTCTATGGTCGCCCGGCCTGCCGACAACAGTGCTGGCCGTAAGCTTTTCCCGCCAAACCGATAATTCCGGGCAGGCGACCGGTCCGCAGGTGTCCGTAGATGCGACCACTACCCTTTGGGCGTAGCGATCTAAATCCATGCAGATGTCCCCGCCGCCGGTTACGCTGCTCACAAGAGCGGCGCTCAGGAATATAACCCCATCTTCATTGCCATCCAATTTGCAAATAAATTCGGCAAACCGAATATCAATTTCGTTAAATATTGTATATTGATATAATTTGCTTATAAGATTTTTCATAAATTTGATAATTTCAGGGGATGAGTGCCTTTGCCAATGCGTAAACCGAATCCGGCGGTGGAATGTCCCTAAAGATGCCGAATTCCATCCCTTGAACCGGCGCCACGCCACGCAGAAAAATATAGAAAACGCCGCCAAAATTTTTTTCATATCGATAACCGGCTATCCGGCGCTGAAGGTATTGGTGAACGGCCAGGGTATAGATTTGATATTGCAGAAAATACAATTCGTTCCGCATGACATTGACAAGTGCTGAGCGTCGATAATCCTGAAGGGTCGGTCCCAGAAAATTTGATTTCCAGTCAATGAGATAAAAGCGGTCCTGAAAGCGAAAAACCAGGTCCATGAAACCTTTCATAAAACCCTTGACCGGCGCAAAAACCAAATTCTCAAAACCTTCTGGAAACTGGTCCGGGACATCGGCAATACCGCAATCCTTAAATACCCTTTTTAACTTTCGCGGTGATAACGATGCCAGCGGAAAATAGAATTCCAGTTCATGCAGCCGGTCGCTTTTCGGAATTACGGACAGGGTAAAGTCACTGCCATTACCCTTCAGGGGCAAGGAGACAACATTCTGGATCGTGCGGCAGACGGTTTCCTTCCATGCCGGTTCGAACCCATACTCAGCCAGTTTAATCTCCACCAGTCGGCTGCAATAGGCGTCATCGGTGTTGTTGAAATCAAAGTTCTCAAAAATATCGTGAAAAAAATTTCCGGCGTGTCCCCCTTTGGGAAATGAAAAAATATTTCGCTGCGCCAATTCAGCACCCGTTTCCGGCCGGGTTGTAACAGTAGCGTCCCGATCCGGCAATGTCTCTGTTGGAACCGCCTGGGAAACCAATGTAGAATAGCTTAAAACCCGCCAGCCCCAATCGATTTTCCCGCTGAAAGTTCGACAGTGCAGCTTCCCGGAGCCTTTCGGAGAAACTGTCAGGCTGCCGGCGACAGGCCGTTCCGGCAATTCAACGATTTCAACACTCCCCGCGGAACTTTCGGCAAGTTTATGTAAATCACGGTTAATCTCCGCATCGCTTTTCTGGGAAATCTCCCTGTGCAGTGCGGCAACAATGTCCTCGTCAGGGCCGTCTGGGGCATGATGAAACAAATACGCCAGGGGAGCGGTTTCGGCGGTATTGATACGACCCCATGCCAGATAGCACCGTTTTTTGGCGCGTGTGATTGCAACGTAAAGCAGCCGGATGTTTTCCGCCAACAGTTCTCTTGCTGAAATAGACAGATGCGCTGCATCTTTATCAGCGGAAAGATCGAGGGTCATGCCTTCGTCAACCGGATCGTGAAAGAATAATTCCTCTTTTTGCGATAATGACCCATCCCACAGAAAGGGGCAGAACACCACCGGATACTCCAGGCCTTTGCTTTTATGAATGGTAACGATTTTTATGGCATCCGCATCACTCTCAAGGCGAAGCTGATGCGTTTCCATTCCGGGTGTTGAATCTTTGCGTTGTTCAGCCAGCCACTTGATGAGTGCGGTCAACCCTTTTTTATTCTCTGTTGATTCATGCTGGAGAAGTTCCGCCAGGTGCAGGACATTGGTCAGGCGGCGTTCGCCATCAGGGAAGGTCAGCAAGCGGGTCCTGATTTCTTCATTGATGAGCATTTGACGCATCATCCGCATGAATCCATGCTTTTCCCATAAATGATAATATTCCCGCATGCGCAACCGTCTGGATTCCCATTCGGTTGTCCCCTCTTCCAAACGGCAAATCATTTCGGCGCTGCCCCCCATCATGTCCGTGACAAGCGCCGCCCGCAGCCTGCGATCATTCATCGGCTCTGAGACAGACGCCAGGAGCCTTTCCATTTCCATGGCCTCATGGGATCTAAAAATATTACCGGTGCTGTAGAGGACAGCCGGCACGCGAGCCTGGGACAAAACCGTTTTGATTAATTGGGCCTGACGATTCGTTCGGACGAGAACGGCCATATCGCCGGCGGCAATCGGTTCCGGTTCTGCGTTCAGAAGGTGGACGATTTCAGCGGCAACTTGGGCTGCGACAATTTCCGTGGCATTCTTTTTGGATATGGGTTTACCCGCATCTCCCTTGAGATGCCAGATGGTCATGGCCGGTTTAGGCGTATCACCAGCGGAAATGTTTTGCCTGCCCGATGTCCCTTTTGAAAAACCGATATCTCTGAACAAAAAGGGTGATTTAACCCTTTGGAACATTGTGTTTACGGCGTTGATCATCCCCTGCTCCGAACGCCAGTTTTCCGTCAAGGTATATTTTCGGGGGGCGGTACGGGAGGCCCGCATGTAAGTGAAAATATCGGCGCCGCGAAAACCGTAAATGGCCTGCTTCGGATCGCCGATCATGAAAAGCACATGGTCTTCAGATGAAAATAAACGGGAAAAAACATCATACTGGACCGGGTCCGTATCCTGAAATTCGTCCACAAGGGCTGCTTTATATTTGCGTCGAATCGCCGCTGCAAGGCTATTGCCGGCTGTATCCGCCAGGGCGTTTTTGACCTTCAGCAGCAAATCGTCAAAAAACTGAACATTATTTTCTTTTTTGCGGATAGACAGTTCACGATCAGCATATTGAAAAAATTCTGTTTTTAAATACAGCAGATAGGTTTCAAGTTCAGCAGCAAGGGCGTCCTTTTTTTGGACCAATTCGTCGCATAGATCAAAAAATGTTAAATGGGGCGCCGGCCGGCCGGATTTAACGGACCGCAGCAGCTTTGTCGTTGTAAATTTATCAATATCCTTGAAAATCGTGGCGACATATCCGGGAGAGCTGCTGAATCCGTCCATTTCCGAAAGCAGGGCCATCACTTTGATTTCACGGACAGAATGTTCCGCGCCGGTTTTATTTAACTTAAGGCTGCCGTAGATATTGTCCTTTAATGACGGACTATTGAACGCTTCAGCAACGGCCGCACGGGATTCAGGCCAGGCGTTCCGGAGTTTTTCAAAGACGGCGCGATAAGGCGGAAGGCTTTGCCAGAAAGGTTTTGCAACCCTTGGAACGATCTTTATGTCTGTTGCCTGCCATCGTTCCATCAGTTTCAAAAAATACTCCGGACCCTTGAGTTTTTCTATGGCGTAGTGGACGACCTCCGGGACCGTCCTGTAAAAATGATTCCGCCAGAAGTCGTCTGCAATCCCACGCAGCAAATCCCTTTGGTCGGTAATGAGTTCGGTATCAAACAGGCTGCCGGTTTCAAAGGCATGCTCATGCAGGATCCGCTGACAAAAGCCGTGGATGGTAAAGATCGCGGCCTGATCAAAATTCATCAACGCGTTTTGAAGCAGTTGCCGGATCTCCCCCCTGTTTTTCTGTATCAGCGCATTGATCAGGAGGTCGTCACTGGACCCTTGGGCCAAAGCCGCCTGGACTGCTGTCAGGCGTGTGCGAATCCGATTCTTCAGCTCTTCGGTGGCGGCTTTGGTAAAGGTTACCACAAGGATCTCTTCAACGGAAAGCCGCAGCTCAATTAAGAGCCGCAGAAACAGGCCTTCGATGGCGTGAGTTTTACCGGTGCCCGCACTTGCTTCGATGAGGTTGGTTCCGGTCAGAGGCGTATTCAGGGGATCAAAGGATTTCATGTTGCTGTTCTTTTTCACTTCTGACGCAATAGATCCCTTTTCCCTCACGGGCCGGGCGGAAGCACAGGTTGTCCGACCGGCACATGGATTTGCCGGTATCACCGCTCTGCCACCTTTTAACAAGACCAGGCTCCCTGATAAGGGGGCGGCACAGAGAAATATAGTCCGCCAGCCCGGCCTCAACCAACCCTTGGGCAACCCCATAGGAACGAATGCCGCCCACCAGCAGCAGCGGAACTGAAATGGATTCCTTGAAAGCCCCTGCCGCTTCTTTATAAAATGCTTCATTTTCCGGATTGATTTTGCCGCTGCGGATCGGATTGAGTTTTCCGGAAAACTTTGTGCCGCCGCTCAGTTCAACGGCATCGATCCCCGCCTGCTGCAGCCGCTTTGCCGTCTGCAGCATTTCAGACATCGTCAACCCGGTCTCAAGATAATCCTCGGAATTCATCTTGATCATGACCGGAAAATGGTTGTCCGTTTGGTTGCGAATGGATTTCAAAACATCCAGCACGATCCGGGAGCGATTGGCGATACTGCCGCCATAGTGATCCGTGCGTTTGTTATAAAAAGGGGACAAAAACTGACTCAGCAGGTATCCGTGCGCTGCGTGAATCTGAACGCCGTCAAAACCGGCCCGCTTGGCCCTTGCAGCGGCCCGGCCGAATGCAATGACAGTTTGATCGATTTCTGCAACGTTCATTTCCCGGCAGGATTCGCCTGGATCGTTATTGAGGGCCGATGGGCCCATGGGCGGCTGTCCGGTCAATTCTGTATCCGCATGGCAGCCGGCATGCGCCAGTTGCAATAGGATCTTGCCGCCGTTGTCATGGACGGCCTGGGCCAGCCGGGTTAACCCCGGAAGGAGTTCATCGCCGTAAGCCCCGACCTGCCAGGGACTTGCCTGCCCTTGGGGTAATACAAAAGCGTGGCTGCTGATGATCAGACCGACACCGCCCCGGGCCAGTTCAGCCATCAGATCGATCAGACGCCGGCTGCAGGCGCCATCCTTATGCGCCATCCCCTCCCAGGTGGCGGAGCGCACAAAACGGTTTTTCAGCGCCAGCGAATTTATCCTCGTTTTCTCAAACAGTATCGGCATTTCAAACTCCCTCCTGGTTAACCGCTCATCAGCTTATCAGCTCATAGGCGCATTCGCCTCCCAGCCTCATAGCCTCGCAGCTTCCCAATCACTCATACCAGCTGAGTATTTTGCTTAAATCCTCCCGTCCGGTCTTAAAATCGTTTGCCGGGGCGGTTTGATCGGCATATCCCATGGAAATCCCCAGGAGAATTTCCTTTTCGCTTGATATATTGAGTACATCGACAATGTCATCGGCATATGCGACAATCAGACCGATGGGACAGGTGGACAGACCCTTGGCCTGAGCGGCCAGCAACAGATAGGACACGCTCATCCCCACGTCCAGGTAGCGGATAGAAGGAAAAACCCTGTCGATCGCAACGATAATGGCGATGGGTGCCCCGTAAAAAGAACAGCTTCCATCCTCGATAAACCGGTTAAACGGCATTCCGGTTTGCGAGATTTTAGGTTCCATTACCGCCAAAGCCTTACGGCTTCGCTCGGTGTATTTTTGCGGCAATGGTTTGGCGGTGCCCGGTCCGCAGGAAACCTTTCTTTCCGCATGGGCTTTCTTCAAGCGGCGAACGAGGCGCTCTTTTTCTTCACCGTAGGTGACGATAAACTCCCATGGCTGCAGGTTAATGGCGGAAGGCGCCAGACCGGCTGCGGCAATTACAGTTTCAATGTCCTCCCGCGATACCGGTTTGTCGCTAAAGGCCCTGACGCTTCTTCGTTCCTTCATTGCAGAAATAATATCCATTTGTCAGATTCCTCTCGATCTCAAAGAACTTTCGATATGCCCATCAAATTTTAATTTTCTATCTATCTATTGATATTCGACCTAATTGTGTCCCCATCATAGTAATCAGCTACCAGAAATCGAAACTGCTGAGGATTATCAAGGTAGTTTTTCGCTGGTAAAAATTACTCGGCGCGGCAGGCCGGTACGACATCGTAAAATCCCTTGTCGTAATTTTCTGAGCATTCGCGCGTAGGCGTCGCGAAGCAATATATCTTTTTCCCTAACAGCTCCAACTCGCGTTCAGCCTGACGGGACGATCCAGTTTGACTCCATCCGCAGGGGGCATCCACTGAAACAACCGTGGCACTGTGGTCAAGGCACCAATTGACAATCCCAGAAGGATTGGTAGTGGTCGTTTTATCCATGAAAATTTCACCCCGCAGCGCCACGGCGTGAAAGCCTTTCACTTCTCCGCCAACATCAATACCTGCTACGTCCCAGAATGAGTGACCCCGCAAATCCCGCAGTAGTTTAACCCGCCATCCCGTGACCCAACTATCCCGC